>JBAWHI010000097.1:0-6685 GCA_049593675.1 Nocardioides sp. | reverse complement strand
AGCTGACTCAGCCCGACCGGATCCAGTGGTGCACCGGGTCTGACGATGAGTGGACGGATCTCACCGGCACGCTGATGGCGACGGGCACGTTCACCCAGCTGAACCCGTCCATCAAGCCCAACTCCTTCTACGCCGCGTCCGACCCGACCGACGTCGCCCGCGTGGAGGACCGGACCTACATCTGCTCGGTCGACGAGCACGACGCCGGCCCCACGAACAACTGGATGCCTCCCGAAGAGATGAAGGAGCTCATGCGCGGCCTCTACGCCGGCTGCATGCGCGGACGCACGATGTACGTCATCCCCTTCGTGATGGGCCACCTCGACGCCGAGAAGCCGATGTTCGGTATCGAGGTCACCGACTCCGCCTACGTCACCGCCTCGATGCGCGTGATGTCGCGGATGGGGACCAGCGTGCTGGACCGGATGACCGAGCTGAACGCCGAGTTCGTGCCGGCGATCCACTCCGTCGGCCACCCGCTCGAGCCGGGCCAGGCCGATGTCTCGTGGCCGTGCAACGACACCAAGTACATCGTGCAGTTCCCCGAGGAGCGGGCCATCTGGTCCTTCGGCTCCGGCTACGGCGGCAACGCCCTGCTCGGCAAGAAGTGCTACGCCCTGCGCATCGCGTCGGTGATGGCGCGCGACGAGGGCTGGCTGGCCGAGCACATGCTGATCCTCAAGCTCACCTCGCCCGAGGGCACGGTGAAGTACATCGCCGCCGCGTTCCCGAGCGCGTGCGGCAAGACCAACCTGGCGATGCTCCAGCCGACCGTGCCCGGCTGGAAGGTCGAGACCCTCGGTGACGACATCGCCTGGATGCGGATCGGCGACGACGGCCGCCTCTGGGCGGTCAACCCGGAGTTCGGCTTCTTCGGTGTGGCACCGGGCACGAACGAGCACACCAACCCGAACGCGATGAAGACCATCAACAAGGGCAACTCGGTCTTCACCAACGTCGCGCTCACCGAGGACGGCGACATCTGGTGGGAGGGCCTGGAGAACCCGCCGGCCAAGGCGACCTCCTGGAAGGGCGAGCCCTGGACCCCCGAGTCCGAGGAGCTCTCCAGCCACGCCAACAGCCGCTACTGCACGCCGATCAAGCAGTGCGACATCCTCGCGGCCGAGTACGACGACCCACGCGGCGTGCCGATCGACGCGATCCTGTTCGGCGGCCGCCGCAAGACCACCGTTCCGCTGGTCTTCGAGGCCCGCGACTGGACGCACGGCACCTTCCTCGGCGCGACCCTCTCCTCGGAGACGACCGCCGCCGCGATCGGCGCCGTCGGGGTGGTGCGTCGCGACCCGATGGCGATGCTGCCCTTCATCGGCTACAACGCCGGTGACTACTTCGGCCACTGGATCAACGTCGGCAAGGACAACGACGCGGCCAAGCTGCCGAAGATCTTCTACGTCAACTGGTTCCGCCGCGACGACGAGGGCGGGTTCCTGTGGCCGGGCTTCGGCGAGAACAGCCGGGTCCTCAAGTGGGTCGTCGAGCGGATCGACGGCCAGGCCGCCGCCGTCGAGACCCCGATCGGCCACGTGCCGACGCTGGACGCGCTCGACACCGACGGACTCGACCTCTCCGAGGCCGACCTGGCCGCGGCGCTCGCGGTCGATCCCGAGGAGTGGAAGGCCGAGCTCCCGCAGATCCAGGAGTGGTTCGAGAAGTTCGGCGACGACCTCCCGGCCGTGCTCTGGACCGAGCTGGACGGCCTCCGCGCCCGCCTCGGCGGCTGACGGCGCACACTCCACAGAATCGCCACGCAGGCCCCGTCCGATCTGGACGGGGCCTGTCGCGTGGTGCTCCTGTGGGATCATCAGCACCACGGGATCGGCGTGCGGGGGCTCGGCGAGAGGGGTAGTGGGAGCGTGGACACCTACGGTCCGAAGGATCGAGCCCTGTTCGAGTCCGTCGGCGCGGCGCTCTTCGACGAGCTCGTGTCGACGGCCGGCATCCGCGCGGACGACCCCCGCATCCTCAAGGGTGGCGACCTCTTCGACGCCCTGGAGCTGCTGCAGCGCATGGGCCTGGCCAAGCTCAGCGCGGACGGTGCCCAGTGGGACGCCCAGGACCCGTCGGCGGTGCAGTCGCGCGTGGTCTCCCCCCTGGGTCAGGAGGGTGCCCGGCTGCTGAGCGAGTCGTCGCGGTGGGCCGACGCCTTCGGATCGCTCGCCCAGGCCTGGCGGCGGGCCCCGCAGGCGATCAGCGGGGGCCCGTTCACCTACGTCCCCCTGGAGGACATCGACCCCTACATCGCCGGCCTGGTGGCCGAGTGTGAGGAGGAGATGCTCACCGCGCAGCCGCAGGCGATCCGCAACATGAAGGACATGCCGAACGCGGTGCTGCGCGACACCGCACTGCTCGAGCGGGGCGCCCGGATCCGCACGCTGTACCAGCACAGCGCCCGGCGCAACAACGTCACCCGGCGCTACGTCGCGGCGGTCACCGAGCGAGGCGGTGAGGTGCGCACCCTCGACGAGTTCTTCAACCGGATGATCGTCATCGACCGCCGGGTCGCGGTCATCCCGAGCAAGGAGACCCACCGGGTCGCCCTGGTCGCCCGCGAGCCCTCGGTGGTGGCCTACCTGGTCGACGTCTTCGAGCGCGCCTGGGAGCGGGGCCGCCCGTTCACCAGTCGCGAGGCCCCGGTGATGAAGGACATCGCCGCCGAGCAGCGGTCGATGACGCTGCGGATGCTGATCGAGGGCCACTCCGACCCGGTCTCGGCCAAGCGCCTGGGGGTCAGCCCGCGCACCTATGCCGGCTACATCGCCGACCTGAAGGACGAGTTCGAGGCGGAGACCCGCTTCCAGCTCGGCTACTCGATCGGGCGGCTCGGCATCACCGGCCAGGACGACGAGACCGACGATGACGAGGCAGCAGAGGCCTAGCAGAACGCGATGAAGGGCAGCGACCGGAGTCGCTGCCCTTCATCGTGGTGGCCGAGCCAGGCCGGGGGGTGGCACTGGGACCGAACAAGTGGGGGGTGAGTTGGGTCCCCGGCTCGACCGAGCTGGTGTCAGCGCGCGACGCGCCCCGACCAGCTGCTATCGGCGTGCGCCGGGGCCGAGATCCCCAGCAGGCCGAAACTCAACGTCGCGGTGACCAGAGCGATGGCTACCTTGCGAGTAATGTTCATGTCCCTCTCCCACTTCTCCCTATCGGGCCCCACGGAAGGCCCGGTTCGACAAGTCTGGATGAGAGGGGGTTCGAGGGGCGAACAGATGGCTGCCTCACATCTGTGCATTGCACATTTCTGCAGCCGCTGCATATTTGTGCACCGGCGCGTCGATACGCGGGTACACCCTCCTGGCGACGTGCCACGGCCCCCGGCGCGATGCGCAGGGGGCCGTGGGCTGGCGGAGGCGGAGGGATTTGAACCCTCGATGGGGTTGTAGCCCCAAACCCGCTTAGCAGGCGGGCGCCATAGACCGGACTAGGCGACGCCTCCCCGACAGCGTGCACAGGCTACAAGGACCCGCCCGCCGACGACCAATCAGGGCCCGGGGCGCAGCGGCGCCGCCTCCGGCGCGGCCTCGGCTCCCCCGACCGGCTGGAGCGGGCCTGACGCCGGACCGCGGCGGGTCACAACGGGCGGAGCCCCCGGCTGGCCTGGAGGTGGCGCTGGAGGTCGCGGACGAACTCCTCGCGATCCGCGGCGAGCACCTGGACCGGGATCGTCGTCGTCCGCCCGTCACGCAGCCGGATGACGACCACCGGGGTGCCCCCGGGTGAGGCCGCGACCGCCTCGGTGACGTCGGCCCATGGAGCCGACGTGGCGCCGACGCGGCGCAGCAGCCGCACCCGGTAGCCGGCCGTCCCCAGACGGATCACGGGAACGACGCGCACCAGCGCTGCCGCGGTCACCGCGACCCCGAGCAGGCCGACGCCCGCCGCGGCGACGAGCACCGCGGTGGTCAGGTCGAGCGCGACGACGAGGAGCGTGATCGCAGCGAGCACGAGGGCGAGCAGCACGAGCAGGCCGCCGAGCAGGCGGGCGACGAGGACCGGCGTCAGCCGGTAGTCGGTCGTCGGAGGAGCTGGAGCAGGTTGCTGCACGTCTTGATTGAACAAGACATCGAAATGAGACGTGCCACCGGGTTGTGGACGACGACCCGCGGGGCCACACTCGAAGTCCGCCGCCGCTCCGAGCCCGCCGGGAGGTTCTGATGACCGTCACCACCGCCGGCATGGCGAGTGCGATGCAGGGTCTCCAGCAGGCCCTGGAGGCGCCCCGCCGACCCGGGGTCCCGCTCGGCAACTGGCGATGGACCGTGCGGCAGCGGATGGCCGCGGTCCGCGACGCCCGGATGGCCGAGAGCGGTCAGGGAAGCGAGGGCTGGCTGGCCGCCCGGGAGGGCGGCCTCCTCCGCGAGCGCACCACCCTGCTGCACCGCCTCACCGCCCTCGGCCGAGACGTCCTCGAGAACCCCGACCTCGATGCGGTCCTCGCCGACCTGACGCGGCTGAGCGTCGACATCTCCCATCACCTCCAGCGCATCCGCGACCTCGCCTACGACGAGGTGGAGCTGGAGCTGGGCGGCTCCGAGTAGCTCAGCCACCCCTGCACGTAGACTCCTCGGGTGCTCGCTGCCGTGAGGTGCGGGCGCGAGGAGGGGTGCCGGAGCGGCCGATCGGAACCGCCTTGAAAGCGGTCGTAGGGAGACCTACCGCGGGTTCGAATCCCGCCCCCTCTGCAGCGGCCCCGGCGAGAGCCTGCTCAGTGGAGGATCTCGACCAGTACGTCGCCCTCCTGGACGACGTCCCCCGGCGCCACCTTGACCGCCCGGACGGTCCCCGGCACGTCGATGAGGACCGGGATCTCCATCTTCATCGACTCCAGCAGCACCACGGTGTCGCCGGCCGCCACGGCCTCGCCGGGCGCGACGGCAATGCTCATCACGTTCGCCACCATCTCCGCGACGATCTCGGTCACCTGCTCGCGCGCCATGCGCCGAACCTAGCCGTTACCGCGCAGTACCCGGCAACCGGCGCTCGTCAGAGGAGCGGACGGGTCCGTGCCGGCTCCGGGCGCAGCGCGCCGGCCTCCTCGGCACGGCGGCCCCCGCGCCCCGGCGATCCGGTGAGCGCGAGGTCGAGCCGGATCAGCACGAAGCCGATCACCAGGCCCACCACCACGCCGTACCCGATCGACAGGACGATCTCGGCGTAGGTGACCGACGGGTTGAGCAGGGAGCTCGCGATCGGCGCCGTCGCAGCGACCCCGAAGGCGCAGACCCACCACCCCTGGCGCCGGCGCGCACGCATGTGGGTGCCCCACGCGAGGGCGGGCACGCCGAGGACGGTCTCGAGCGGGCGGGGGAAGGCTCCCAGGTTCTCCCGGCTCCAGACGACACCCTCGAGCATGGTCGTGACCAGCGCCGGGGTGCCGTAGCGGCGCAGCAGCTCGGCGTACGCGAGGGTCAGGGCGAGCACCACGGAGCCGATCAGTACGGTGAGCACACCGCGACGCCCGAGTCCGTGCAGGCCGGCTCCGAGTCGGTAGACGACGGCGAACGCGCCGAGCAGGGCCAGGCCCAGGGTGACATACTCGAACCGGGCGAGGGTCACGACCGGCTCGAACCCGACCACGGCGAGCCCGCCCAACGCGGCGATCGCGACCGCGACCAGCACCTCCCGCACCGCGTGCACGAACCTCACCGCGGGCACCGTCGACATCACCGCGAGGACGGCGGCGACCACGCAGGTGAGCACCGCGGCCCCGGTGCGCAGCGAGTCGTCGTCGATCAGCACGACCGCCAGCCCGAGCACCAGGGCCAGCGTCCCGACGACGATCGGTCGACCTCCGGTGCGGGCCGCGAGCGCCCACGAGTACGCCGTGACGATCGCGATCGACCCCGCTCCACAGAGCCAGCCCGGCCCGACCTCGGCGATGCAGGCGGCCAGCGCCCCGAGGCCGGCCAGCACGATCACCGCCCAGCCCACGACGGGGATCCGCGAACCGCCGATCCGCTCCACCCAGGTGCGCAGACCCTCCGCACTCAGGGCGCGCCGGCCCTCGGAGGTGGGGGGCGCAGACCCCGTGGGGGGCTCCGGCGAGGCGGGTACGGGTGTGGGCGCGGGTGAGGGCGCAGGAGCCGGTGTGGGCGCAGGAGCAGGGGCGGGCGCGGCCTCGGACGTCGTGGACGGAGCGCTCCGGGTGCGCCGGATGCGGCGAGACGGCGCCCGCTCGGCACGGCGACGTGGAGCGGATCTGGACACGGCGGGCAAGGCTACAGACGCCGGTTGGCGAGCGAGGGGTTGGTCCGGCGGGACTCCTCCAGCCGTTCCCGGGTGAGCTCGGCGCCCAGCACCTCGTCGTTCTCGCCGGCCTCCGCGAGCACGTCGCCCAGCGGGTCCACGACCAGCGAGTGGCCGGAGTAGCGCGGGCCGGATTGGCCGGCCGCGAGCACGAACACCGTGTTCTCGATCGCTCGGGCCCGCACGAGCGTGCGCCAGTGGTCGACCTTGCGCGGACCGGCCACCCAGGCGGCCGGGACGACCAGCACCTCGGCGCCCGCGTCGACCAGTGCCCGCGCCATCTCCGGGAAGCGCAGGTCGTAGCAGGTCATCAGGCCGATCCGGAACCCCCCGACGTCGACCACCGGCCACGCCGAGCCCGTCGGACCGGCGGTGAGCCGGTCGGACTCGCGGTAGCCGAACGAGTCGTAGAGGTGGA
>JBAWHI010000096.1:0-3704 GCA_049593675.1 Nocardioides sp. | reverse complement strand
CTTCGACCGAAGGTCGTCGTTCTCCTTCGTGAGACGAGCGAGCTCGGCCTCCACCTCGTCGAGGAACTGGTCGACCTCACCCATGTCGTAGCCCTCACGGAGCCGGACGGGAGTAAAGCGCTTGTTGCTCACGTCCTCAGGCGTCAGCGGCATGACCTCACCCATTCTCATCTCAAAGTTACTGTCGGTCGAACAATAGCGCCTGCCCAGGTGAGCGGCTCACCCCCGTCGTCGGGGCCGCGCTCGTGGGCAGGACTCAGAGGAAGATCCCCCGGTTGATCTGAAGCAGCACGTAGGCCGCGATCAGGACGATCAGGAAGCTGAGGTCCAGCGAGATGCTCCCGAGGCGCAGCGGCGGGATCACCCGGCGCAGCGCCTTGATCGGCGGGTCGGTCGTGGAGTAGACGCCCTCGAGTCCCACCAGCAGGACCCCGCGCGGGACCCAGGAGCGCGCGAACACCTGGACCCAGTCCACAACGAACCGGATCCAGAGGAAGGCGATGAAGACCCAGAGGACGATCTCGATGATCGACCCGACGACAAGCAACGTTCTGCCTCAGCTCTGGTTGAAGAAGCCGCCCTCGACGATCCGCTGCTTGTCCTCAGCGGCCACCGTGACGTTCGGCGGCGAGAGCAGGAACACCTTGTTGGTGACGCGCTCGATCGTGCCACGCGTGGCAAACACCAGCCCCGCGGCGAAGTCGACCAGACGCTTGGCGTCGTTGTCGTCCATCTCGGAGAGGTTCATGATCACCGGCGTACCCTCGCGGAAGTTCTCACCGACGGTGCGCGCCTCGTTGTAGGTGCTCGGGTGCAGGGTCGTGATGCGGGACAGCTCAGCCACCACTCCAGTCGGGCCCGAGGCCGGTCGGCGGCGCTCGGAGAGGTCGGACACGGGCGCCGGACGGCTCTCCCGCTTCGAGGAGCGGGCAGCGACCGGAGCGGTCTCCTGGGTCTCGTGCTCGCCCTCGTAGGCATACTCGTCGTCGTACCGGCCGGTGTCCTCGAGCAGGCCGAGGTACTCGCCGATCTTGCGCATCGCGCCGCTCATGACTGTGTCCTCCGGTGATGGTGTGGTGGTTGGGACATTACTGGACCTGGGGCCTCGAACCGAGGACCGCGGAGCCGATGCGCACGTGTGTCGCGCCGGCGTGGACGGCGTGCTCGAGGTCGCTGCTCATCCCCGCCGAGAGCCAGGTGGCCCCCGGGTGGTCGACGAGCAGCTCCCGGCGGATGCCGGCGAGCCGCTGGAACGCCGGCGCCGGGTCCTCGCCGAGCGGAGCGACGGCCATCACACCCCGCAGCCGGAGCGCCTCGGCCTCGCCGACGGCCGCCGCGAGGGCGCCCAGCGCGTCGGGGTCTGCCCCGGACCGGCCCTCGCGACCGGGTGGGTCGAGGCTGACCTGGAGCAGGACGTCGACGACGTGGTCGCGCTCCTGGGCCCCGCGGTCCAAGCCACGGATCAGCTTGGCGCGGTCGACGGACTCCACCACGTCGGCGTAGGCGGCCACGGCGGCCGCCTTGTTGCTCTGCAGGCCGCCGACGAAGTGCCAGGTGAGACCCAGGTCGGCACAGTCGGCCGCCTTGGCCTCGGCCTCCTGGTGACGGTTCTCCCCCACGTCGGTGACGCCGAGATCGGCGAGGATCCGCACGTCCGAGGCCGGGAAGAACTTGGTGACCACGACGAGTCGCACCTCGTCGGGGTCGCGCCCGGCCGCCGCACAGGCGCCGGCCATCCGTCCGCGGACCGCGGCGAGGCTCTCGGTGATCTGCTCGACCCGACTCATGACATCCACACCAGGGCGCCCAGCCGCCCGGCGGCGGCACCGTCACGCCGGTAGGAGTGCAGGCGCGCGTCCTCACGGGTGCAGCCCCCCACCTCGACGACCGCGACGCCGGCGGCGTCGAGCTGGGCGCGGACCCCGGCGCCCAGGTCGAGGGCGGGGGTACCCCAGGACGTGTGCGTCTCGGTGGCGGGGACCAGCGCGGCGACCTCCGCGCGCATCTGCTCCGGGACCTCGTAGCAGCTCCCGCAGACGTGCGGACCGATCCAGCCGACCAGCCGGTCGGCCCCGAGGTCGCGCATCTGCTCGACGGTGCGGCCCACGATGTCGAGCGCAACCCCGGACCGACCGGCATGCGCGGCGCCGATGACGCCCGCGCCGGGGTCGGCGAGCAGGATCGGGACGCAGTCCGCAGCGCGGACCATCAGCCCCAGCCCACGACGCGTGGTCACCAGCGCATCGGCGCTGGGCGCCCGGTCGAGGTCCGTCGGTGCGTCGAGCACCAGGACCTCGTCGCCGTGCACCTGGTGGAGGCGGGCGAGCGGCACACCGCACGCGCCCTCGACCTGGGCCAGCGCCGCCGGGAGGTCGGGTCGCGCCTCCTGGAGGTCGAGGCTGGAGTCGGTGAAGGCGACGTCCACCCGGACGTCGCCCTCACGAGACTCTCGGTAGCCGAACACGCGCCTACTTCAGGAAGTCGGGCACGTCGAGGTCGTCGTCGTCGAACTGCACCTGACGCGGAGCAGGACGAGGGGTGGAGCTGATCACCCCGGCCGGCGCCGGAGCGGCGGCCTTCTCCTTCTCCTCGGCCGTCGCACCCTGCTTCGACTCGGCCACCGCCTGCGCCGCGGCCTTCGTCTCCGCCTGGGTCTGCTGCGGACGCGAGTCGCGCCGCAGCACGGCGCCCTCGGTCTGGCGCTTGGGCTGACCGCCGTCGAAGCCGGCCGCGATCACCGTGACCCGCACCTCGTCGCCCAGGGCGTCGTCGATGGTCGCACCGAAGATGATGTTGGCCTCGGGGTGCACCGCTTCGGCGACCAGGGCGGCCGCCTCGTTGATCTCGAACAGGCCGAGGTCGGAGCCGCCGGCGATCGAGAGCAGCACGCCGTGCGCGCCGTCGATGCTCGCCTCGAGCAGCGGACTCGACACGGCCATCTCCGCGGCGGCGACCGAGCGGTCCTCGCCACGTGCCGAGCCGATGCCCATCAGCGCGGAGCCGGCGTCCGACATCACCGACTTCACGTCGGCGAAGTCGAGGTTGATCAGCCCGGGCGTCGTGATCAGGTCGGTGATGCCCGAGACGCCCTGGAGGAGCACCTGGTCGG
This sequence comes from Nocardioides sp., assembly GCA_049593675.1. GTDB lineage: Bacteria > Actinomycetota > Actinomycetes > Propionibacteriales > Nocardioidaceae > Nocardioides. The sequence goes on along the minus strand of JBAWHI010000096.1, from coordinate 595 downwards.
CCTGCTTGAAGGCGTCGAGCACCGAGACGTTGCGGTCGCTGATCGACAGCAGCCGGTCGTTCGGGATCACGATGAGGGTGTCGACCTCTTCGCGGAGCTGGGCGATGCCCTCCTCGGCGGAGTTGGCCCGGCGACGTCCCTCGAAGGCGAACGGGCGGGTCACGACACCGATGGTCAGCGCACCGAGCGAACGCGCGATCCGGGCGACGATGGGAGCACCGCCGGTGCCGGTGCCACCACCCTCACCGGCGGTCACGAACACCATGTCGGCGCCCTTGATGACCTCTTCGATCTCGTCGGAGTGGTCCTCGGCCGCCTGGGCGCCCACCTCGGGGTTCGCACCGGCGCCGAGCCCACGGGTGAGCTCGCGCCCGATGTCGAGCTTCACGTCGGCGTCGCTCATCAGGAGCGCCTGCGCGTCGGTGTTGATGGCGATGAACTCGACGCCCTTGAGACCGACCTCGATCATCCGGTTGACGGCGTTGACACCACCACCACCGATGCCCACGACCTTGATGATGGCCAGGTAGTTCTGTGCTGCTGCCACGGCTTTCGCCCTTCGCTGCTCGGGTGACGACGGATGTCTGTGGATCTG
>JBAWHI010000095.1:0-4769 GCA_049593675.1 Nocardioides sp. | reverse complement strand
TCGTGGACCGGCTGGGCTGGATCACCGATCAGCAGCTGCTGGACGCGATCGCGATCGGCCAGGTGACCCCCGGGCCGGTCTTCACGACGGCCACGTTCATCGGCTACCTGGTCGCCGGGGTCCCCGGGGCGTTCGTCGCCACCGTGGGGATCTTCCTGCCCTCGTTCCTCTTCGTGGGGCTGCTGACGCGGGTGACCGACCGGCTTCGGGCGAGTCCCTGGACGGCGGCCCTCCTCGACGGCGTCAACGTCGCGGCCCTCGCCCTGATGGCGGGGGTGTCGTGGACGCTGGGCCGCTCCGCGCTCGTCGACGCCTGGACCCTGGCGATCTTCGCGACGACGCTGCTGCTGATGTGGCGCACCCGGTTGAACAGCGCGTGGTACGTCGCCGGCGGCGCGGTCGTGGGAATACTGCTCGGACTTCTCGGTTGGGCCTGACATGACGTCTCAGACCAACGCCGACTTCTGGTTCGACCCCGCCTGCCCGTTCGCCTGGATCACCTCGCGGTGGATCCTCGAGGTCGAGAAGGTCCGCGACATCGAGGTGACCTGGCACATCATGAGCCTGGCCTACCTCAACCAGGACAAGGACATCCCGGACGACTACCGCGAGTTCCTCACGACCGCGTGGGGGCCGGTGCGCGTGGTCCAGGCGGCCCAGGAGAAGTACGGCCAGGAGGCCATGCTCCCGCTCTACACGGCGCTCGGCACCCGCATCCACGTCGGGCAGCAGGCCAAGGACCGAGCGATGATCGAGGCGGCCCTGGCCGACGCCGGGCTGGACCCCGTCCTCGCGGACGCGATGGACGATGCGTCCTACGACGAGGCGATCGCGGCCTCCCACCACCGCGGCATGGACCAGGTCGGCAACGAGGTCGGCACCCCGACCATCGCCTTCGAGGGGCGCGCGTTCTTCGGTCCGGTGATCAGCAAGGCTCCCCGCGGTGAGGACGCCGGCCGGATGTGGGACGCCTTCGTGACGCTCTCGGCCTTCGACCACTTCTACGAGCTCAAGCGCAGCCGCACCGAGGACCTCGACTTCAGCTGATCGGATCCGGCCGACCGGTCGCCCCGGCTACCTCGGCGGCCTTCGCGACGAGGACCTGACGGTGCGGACCGGTGGTCGCCGCCTCGAGCTCGGTGAACATCGAGGCGAGTCGGCGCGGTGTCTGCACGCCGTCGGCCCCCCAGTGCGCGATCTCGTCGACGGCAAGGTCGAGGAGGTCGGAGAAGGTGTGCTCGGTCGTGACCACGCGGGGGATGCCGTCGACGTCGCTCCAGACCGGTGAGGGGTCGTCGGCGATCGCCAGCCGACGGAGCACGTCGTGGAGCTCGTCGATCGCCTGGGTCGCCGTGGTCGGGTCGTTGGTGCCCGGGGACAGCGCTCGCTCGGCGATGTCGACCAGCCGCCTGATGCCGAAGGACACGTCCTGGGTCATCGTCCGCTCCCGGACGATGCCCACGCCTTCGTGCACCCGGCCGCTCCAGTCGTCGTCGCCGACGTGCTCGCCACGGACCGCAGCGACCGGTGCTCCCTCGGTGACGAAGGCGCCGAGCGGCCGCAGCACCTCGATCCGGACGTCGTGCTCGCTCGCGAGTCGGCAGAGAAGGGCCGGGTCGACGCGGTCGACGTAGCCCGTCCGGGCCGCGGTCACGACGGTCTGGCTGCCGAGGTGGGGCAGGTCGACCGAATGGTCCGGGGGCGACTGCCGGGGGTCGCGCCGATCCAGGAGGTCGCGGGTCTCGTCCCCGACCCGGCGGATCACGGTGGTGACCGAGATCGCCTGGGTGATGTGGTGGATGAAGGCGAGGAACATCGCCACCGCCGCGAGCACCAGCAGGAAGGCCAGCGTCACCCCGAGCTGGGGGACCGAGCTGTCCACGCGATCCTCGACCGAGCGCAGCACCGTGAGGGAGTAGAGGAACGACGCGGCGAAGACGCCGAGGGTGTTCTGCGTGACGCGGTCCTCGAGGAAGGTCTGGAGCACGCGCGGAGAGAACTGGCTGCTCGCCAGCTGCAGGACCACGATCGTGATCGAGAAGACCAGGCCGGTCACCGAGATCATGGCGCCCGCGATGGTCGACAGCACCGCGCGGGCCCCGTCGGCGCCGCCGCGGAACACGAACGGCATCCAGTCCGAGACGCTGTCGTCGACCTCGGGGACCAGCACCCCTGCGGCGACCGCGCCGAGGCACCAGAGCGCAGGAACGACCCAGAACGGGGTCAACGCCCGCTCCAGAACGCGCCGGACCGGCGAGGCGGTGCGTCGAGGGGGAGTGGTCGGGGCCGGGGTGGGCGCTGGTCGCGACGGCATGGGGGGCTCCTCGGCTAGCTCGAGCCGGCCACGACCGCGCCGCCGACGGCGACCGCCGCGATGGCCGCCGTCGAGGCGCTGATGGCGTCACGGACCGCGCGGGCGGCCCATGTGGTCTCGCTGATCTCCTTGGCCCGCTTGCGCACCGTGCCGGCCGAGAGGCCGTCGCGGTCGACGACCTTGTGCGCCTTGTCGACCGCGTGTAGCAGTGCGACCAGGGCGCCGGTCCGCTCGTCCGGGGTCGCCCCCTGGACCAGCGCGGCGGTCAGCGCGCGGCGTGTCTCGTCCTCGTGGGTGGTGTCGGACGCCGGCCACCGGGTGCGGGGGAAGACACCCAGGAGGCGGTCGGACCGGCGCTCGAGGATCCCGCGCCCCACGAGGCGCTCGGCCAGGCGGTCCAGGGCGCCCTTGCCGAGCCGGTCGACGAGGTCCTGGGCGGTGCGCTCCTTCTCCGCAATGAGGTCGTAGGCGGACCGGAGCAGCTCGTCCTCGGGTGGGTGGTCGGCGGCCGGGCGCACCTTCGCCGCGCGCCAGACCGAGGACTTCTCCTCCACCACGATCGCCTCCGCGAGTGCCAGCTCGACGAGGAGGGCGCCCCCCAGGACGGTCTGCGGGTAGGCCGTCTGCAGCGTTCCCTTGTCGTCGTCGAGCAGGAGGAGCAACAGATCCTCCGCGATCAGCATCACCATGAGAGGCACCGTAGCCAGTCCGCGCGGAAGTCAGTAGCGGCCCATCCCTAGGATCACCCCATGAGCAAAGTGCTGTCCGCCGTCGCCTGGCCGTACGCCAACGGCCCGCGCCACATCGGCCACGTAGCCGGTTTCGGCGTGCCCTCCGACGTCTTCAGCCGCTACATGCGGATGGCGGGCCACGACGTCTTGATGGTCTCCGGCTCGGACGAGCACGGCACCCCGATCCTGATCGCCGCCGACGAGGCGGGGGTGAGCCCGCAGCAGCTCGCCGACCAGAACCACCGCGTCATCGCGGAGGACCTGGCCTCGCTCGGTCTGACCTACGACCTCTACACCAGGACCACGACCCCCAACCACCACGCGGTCGTCCAGGAGCTGTTCCGGGGGGTCTACGAGAACGGCTACTTCGTCGAGCAGACGACGTACGGCGCGATCTCGCCGTCGACCGGTCGTACGCTGCCGGACCGCTACATCGAGGGGACCTGCCCGATCTGCGGGGCCGACGGCGCCCGCGGCGACCAGTGCGACACCTGTGGCAACCAGCTCGACCCGCACGACCTCGTCGGTCCGCGCTCGAAGATCAACGGGGAGACCCCGGAGTTCATCGAGACCCAGCACTTCTTCCTCGACCTGCCCGCGCTGGCCGACGCGCTGGGGGAGTGGCTCGACGAGCGGGCCGCCTCGGAGACCTGGCGTCCGAACGTGATCCGCTTCAGCCAGAACATCCTCAAGGAGATCCGGCCGCGGGCGATGTCGCGCGACATCGACTGGGGCATCGCCGTCCCACTCGACGGCTGGCGCGACAACCCGACGAAGAAGCTCTACGTCTGGTTCGACGCCGTCATCGGCTACCTGTCCGCCTCGATCGAGTGGGCCCGCCGGACCGGCGACGCGGACGCCTGGCGGCGGTGGTGGAACGACCCGGAGGCGCTGTCCTACTACTTCATGGGCAAGGACAACATCACCTTCCACAGCCAGATCTGGCCGGCCGAGCTGCTGGCCTACGGAGGGTTGGGGGAGCACGGCGGGACCGTTCACGAGCTCGGCCGGCTCAACCTGCCCACCGAGGTCGTCTCGTCGGAGTTCCTGACGATGGAGGGCAAGAAGTTCTCGTCCTCCCAGCGGGTGGTCATCTACGTCCGCGATCTGCTCAGCCGCTACCAGCCGGACGCGTTCCGCTACTTCGTCGCGGCTGCCGGGCCGGAGAACCAGGACTCCGACTTCACCTGGGCCGAGTTCGTACGCCGCACCAACGACGAGCTGGTGGCCGGCTGGGGCAACTTGGTCAACCGCACCGCGAACATGATCGCGAAGAGCTTCGGGGAGATCCCGGTCGCCGGCGAGCTGGCCGCGGCCTACCAGGAGCTGCTCGACCACGTCGCGAGCACCTTCGACACCGTCGGTGACCTGATCGCGCGGCACCGGCAGAAGGCCGCGATCGGCGAGGCCATGCGCGCGGTCTCGGAGGTGAACAAGTACGTCTCGGACTCCGAGCCCTGGAAGCTCAAGGGTGAGGACCAGCGCGAGCGGCTCGGCACGATCCTGCACGTGGTGGCGCAGTGCGTGGTCGACCTCAACACGATCCTCTCGCCGTTCCTGCCGTTCTCGGCCAACGCCGTGCACGCGGTGTTCGGCGGGACGGGGGAGGTCCAACCCATGCCGCAGCTGCAGGAGGCCGAGGACCTGGACGGGGGAGCGGGCTACCCGATCCTCACCGGCGACTACACCGGCGGTCCCCCCTGGGCCTCCGTGCCGGTCGTGCC
>JBAWHI010000094.1:0-5320 GCA_049593675.1 Nocardioides sp. | reverse complement strand
AGCTGGAGCTTGCGCAGCACGCTCGACATGTGGGTCTCGACGGTCTTGATCGAGATGAACAGCTCCTTCGCGACCTCCTTGTAGGCGTAGCCGCGGGCGATCAGCCGCATCACCTCCCGCTCGCGCTCGGTGAGCCGGTCGAGGTCCTCGTCCACGGCGGCCACGTCGATGGCCCCCGAGAACGCATCCAGCACGAAGCCGGCCAGCCGCGGGGAGAAGACCGCGTCCCCCTCGGAGACCCGCTGGATCGCCTGCACCAGCTCCGGGCCGGTGATGGTCTTGGTGACGTAGCCGCGAGCACCGCCGCGGATGGTGCCGATGACGTCGTCGGCCGCGTCGGAGACGCTCAGGGCCAGGAAGCGGGTCGTCACCTCGGAGGCCGCGAAGGCCGGGGTCGCCGCCAGGCGGCGCATCACCTCCACGCCTCCTCCCCCGGGCAGGTGCACGTCGAGCAGCACCACCGCGGGGTGGTGCTCGGCGATGACCGCGATCGCCCCGTCCACGTCGGCCGCCTCGGCGAGCACCGTGACGAGCCCGCGGCCGGAGGTCTCCAGCTCTGCCCGTACGCCTCGGCGGAACATCGCGTGGTCGTCCACGACCACGGTCGTCACGGGTCCTGCCGAGCTCACCGGGTCACTCATCGCTCTCCTCCTGGGGCTGTCGGGTGGACTGTCGGTCCAGGTGCAGGCGCACCTCGGTCCCCTCGCCGGGCGCGGACCGGATCTCGGCCGAGCCACCGTGCCGCTCCATCCGGTCCACGATGCTGTGCCGGACGCCGTGGCGATCGCCCGGCACCGCCGCCGGGTCGAACCCGATACCGCGGTCACGCACGAACACGTCGACGGCGACGTCCGTCACCTCGGCGTACACGTCGACCTGCCCGGTGCCCGCGTGCTTCGCCGCGTTGGTGACCGCCTCGCCCGCCGCCCGCACGACGGGGGCGAGCGGTTCGTCGAGGTCGGCGTCTCCGACGGCGACGACGTCCACGGAGACGGCGTACTCGTCCTCCACGCGGGCGGCGAGCCCGCGCAGCGCGCTGGCGACGGACCTCTCATCGGTCGACTCGCCGGCGTAGAGCCACGCGCGCAGGTCACGTTCCTGGGCCCGCGCGAGCCGGGCCACGGTCGGCGCATCGTCGGCGTTGTTCTGGATCAGGGCCAGGGTCTGGAGCACCGAGTCGTGCAGGTGGGCCGCCACGTCGGCACGCTCCTGGGTGCGGACCCGCTCGGCGCGCTCGTCGCTGAGGTCCGAGGCGAGGCGGTAGATCCACGGTCCGACCACGATGCCCAGCCCGACGATGGCCAGCAGGGAGGCGGCCACCACGTCGCGCGCCATCGCGAGCGAGCCGGCGTTGACCGACCAGATCACGATCGCGAGCACGAGCAGACCGAGGCCGGCGCCGACGCGCGCGTAGGACGCCCAGCCGCCGCGGCCGAACACCACCCGCACCGGGTCGATCCGGCCGGTCGTGTCGAGCCACCGCTCGCGCTGGGCCTCGTCGGCCTGGCGCCACAGCAGGCCCACACCGACGACGGCGATCAGCACCGGCCAGAAGACGGCGCCGCGGCCGAGGACCGCCTCGAGCAGGAGGACGGCGCCGAACCCGAGGGCGGCCAGCGCCACGGCCGGACCCACGTCACCCAGGCGCCGGATCCGGCCGGGACGGCGCCCTCCGCGACTGGCGCTCTCGAGGCCCGGGGCATCGGCGTGGAAGCGGGAGTCGGACGGCAGCAACGACCAGAGCGCGGCGTACAGCACGACGCCGAAGCCACCGAGGAAGGCGCCCAGCACGAAGCCCGCGCGCACCCACAGGACGGGGACGGCGAGATGCTTGGCGAGCCCCGAGGCGACGCCACCGAAGACCGGCTCCTGGGTGTCGCGCGTGGCGCGACGCCCGCCGAGCGGGACGGCGGCCTCGGCGGCGGAGTGGGCGCTGCTCATCGTGGCTCAATCGTCACACAGCGCGCGCCCCCTCACCATGAGGGCCGACCCCGGCCGAACCCTGACGTGCACCCACCTCCCCCGGCCCGGGATCAGGGGCGTCCCCGATGGTCCGCGGGCCGTCGACGCGTCAGGGTGGTGCCATGACCACCACACCGCCCGAAGCACCCCCGCCCCCGTCCGAGGACACCGGACCGCGGGTCGACGGGGACCAGGTCCGCGACCTCGGCCGGTTGCGGCGCTCGCGCACGGACCGCAAGGTCGCTGGTGTCGCCGGCGGGCTGGCCCGACACCTGGACGTCGACCCGCTGATCCTGCGCGTGGCACTCGTGGTGCTGGTCTTCTTCGGCGGCGCCGGGCTGATCGTCTATGGCGCGTGCTGGCTGCTCGTCCCCGAGGACGGCGCCTCCAGGGCGCCCTTCAACCTCGACGACCGGAGCCGCTCCGTCGCGCTGCTGGTCGTGGGCGGCGTCGCCGCTCTCGCCCTGGTCGGCGACTCATGGGGCGCGTTCTGGTTCCCGTGGCCGGTCGCGATCGTGGCGCTCGTCGCGCTGTGGCTGCTGACCCGAAACACCCCGGACCGGCCGCCGTCGACTCCCCCCGTCGTGGGTCAACAGGCCACCGGGTGGGTCGGCGCGCCGGTGGTCCCAGCCGGTCCGGCCCCGGCCCCGGCCCCGGCCGCCTACCCGCAGCCGGTCCAGCCCTTCCACGCCTACGTGCGGCCGCCGAACCCGCGCAAGCGCGGCCCGATCCTGTTCTGGTTCGCGCTGGCGCTGATGGCGCTCGGCGTCGGCGTGCTCGGCATCGTCGACCTGGCCGGTGCCGACGTGCCCGGACCGGCCTACCCCGCGCTCGTCGTCGCGGTCTGCGGCGCGCTGCTGCTCGTCGGCGCGTTCTTCGGTCGCGCCGGAGGACTGATCGCCCTCGGCCTCGCCGCCTCGGTCGGGCTGGCCGGCGCCATCGCCGTGGACCAGTGGGAGACCGAGCAGGTGACCGAGACGCCCCAGACCGCGGTGGAGGTCGAGGACCGCTACTGGCTGGGCGCGGGCGAGCAGGTGCTCGACCTGCGTGAGGTCAGCGATCTCGACGAGCTGGACGACCGCACGATCGAGGTCGAGGGCGGCGTCGGACGGATCGAGGTCATCCTTCCCGACGGCCTCGTCGCCACGGTGCACGCCACCGTCGACGGCCCGGGCAACATCCGCTTCGACGGCGAGGACCACGGCGGCATCGAGCTCAACCGCACCATCCGGGTCGGCGGCTCGGCCTTCGACGACCCGTCCATCACCATCGACGCCCAGATCGGCGTCGGCGAGATCGAGGTGAACCACGAATGAGCACAACGATGAGCACGGCCGCTGCGAGGCCCGAGAAGCAGTCCGGGTGGCACCCGGTCAACGTCGGTCACCTCGTGATGGGGATCGCCCTCCTCGGGATCGTCGCAGTCTGGGCGCTGATCCAGGCGGACGTCGTCTCCGGGGCCGACGTCCGCTGGCTGCTGCCGGTCCCCTGGGTCCTGGCCGGCCTCGGCGGCCTGCTCGCCCTCGGGCTGTCCGGCAGCCGCCGGCGATCCGCGCAGCAGGTCGGCTGGGTGCAGCCGATGGATGCGGAGTCCGCCCCCGAGAACGAGTCCGGCGAGGAGACCCGATGAACGACGTGCGGATGAAGCACCTGGTCCGGCGTCGAGGGCGGCCTACGTGGCGGCGTGGAGCCTGATGCCGGAGGTGTGAAGCCGGCAGGCCTCCAGCGTGGTGTCGGGGTGGTCGGTGAACAGCCCGTCCACTCCGGCATCGAGGAACGCCTGGGTGTCCTCGATCGAGTCGTTCTCGTCGCGCATCGTCCACACGTGCACCCGCAGCCCGGCGGCGTGCGCCGCGGCGACCACCCACGTCGGCCGGGCCATCGGCGTCGGCAGCACCAGGTCCTTCGCGACACCGACCGCGTCGGCGTACTGCGCCACCCGGCGAAGCCCGGGCTCCGTGACCAGGTCGACCCGGCCGGTCGACGAGACCAACTGCACCAGCGGCAGCGTCGTGCGCGATCGCAGCCACCGCAGGTTGCCGGCCTCGAAGGACTGGATGAACACCGGAAGGTCCCGGCCGGCGAGCGCCACCAGCAGCGGCTCCTCGAGGGCGAGCCCGAGCTCGGCGAAGTACGACGGGTGCTTGGTCTCCGGGTAGACACCCACCTGCCGTCCCAGCCGGGCGGACTCCTCGGCCACCAGGTCGAGGATCTCGTCGAACGTCGGGACCTCGTAGCGCCCGTCGTAGCGGGTGTTGCGCGGGCGCAGGTCGGGCAGCCGCTCGACGGCGCGCAGCGTCTTGAGCTCGGCCAGGGTGAGGTCCTCGGTGAACCACCCGGTGACCTGACGACCGTCGATCACCTTGGTCGTCATCCGGTCGGCGAACTCCGCGCGCCGGGCGATGTCGGTGGTGTGGCCGATCTCGTTCTCGTGGCGGGCGACGAGGACGCCGTCGCGGGTCGAGACCAGGTCGGGCTCGACGTAGTCGGCGCCCAGCGCGATGGCCAGGCGGTAGGACGCGAGCGTGTGCTCAGGGCGGTAGCCGGACGCTCCTCGGTGGGCGATGACTAGCGGAGGCATGCCCTCAGGACAGGTGACCGGGGTGTCGAAGCGACGGGTGCGAGGTGAACCGCCGGTGACAAGATGGTGGCCATGACCGATCGCCCGGACGCCCCTCGACTCGGCCGCCTGACGACCGTGCCCGCCCGGGAGCGTCCCGACCTGCTCGCCGGCCCGGTGCTCGCGGCCCTGCAGGGGTGGGAGCACGCCGACCGGGTCGGCGTCGTCGAGATCGACCCCGACCTCGCCGACACGGCAGCGCTCGCGACCGCCTACGACCTCGGCATGGACACCGGCGCGAACTGCGTCGTCGTCGGCGGCAGGCGCGACGGCACCGAGCGGGTCGCCGCCTGTCTGGTGCGGGCGGACACCCGCGCGGACGTCAACAACCTGGTCAAGCGCACCCTCGACGTCCGCAAGGCGTCGTTCCTGGCGATGGACCGCGCCGTCGAGGAGTCCGCGATGGAGTACGGCGGGATCACCCCGGTCGGCCTGCCCGGCGACTGGCGGCTGCTGGTCGACCCGCGGGTCCTCGACATCGAGGTGGCGGTGATCGGCTCCGGTCTGCGCCGCTCGAAGCTGCTGATCCCCGGCGCCCTGGCCGCCGAGCTGCCGGGGGCCGAGGTGGTCGACGGTCTGGCCGGGTGACCACCGTCACCGCGAAAACAATTCGCCATCGAAAGGCTCTGCTCCTTAGCGTGTGAGGGTGCGCCACCTCCCGCTCGACCACCCGGGAACCGCCGACCACCGGTCGCCGGGCCGGTTCCTGTGGTGGATGGCGAAGGGCCAGTGGCGCAC
>JBAWHI010000093.1:0-27982 GCA_049593675.1 Nocardioides sp. | reverse complement strand
GGCTGGAACTTCGGCCTCGCCGAGGGCGGCTGGGGCGGCCTGCTCGTCGCCGTCGTGATCATGGGGACGATGTACCTCTTCATGGTGCTGGGGCTGGCCGAGCTCTCCTCGACCATCTCGACCACGGGCGGTGGCTACGCCTTCGCGCGCCGGGCGCTCGGCCCCTGGGGCGGGTTCCTGACCGGCACCGCGATCCTGGTCGAGTACGCCATCGCGCCGGCCGCGATCGCCAACTTCATCGGCGCGTATGTCGAGTCGCTGGTCGGCATCGACGGCCCGATCGTGTTCGCGGTCTTCTACGCGCTCTTCATCGGCCTGCACATGTGGGGCGTCGGCGAGGCGCTCAAGGTGATGTTCGCCATCACCGCCGTGGCCGTGGTGGCCCTGGTGGTGTTCGTGGTCGCAGCCGCGGTGAAGTTCGACGCCGCCAACCTCACCGACATCACGCCCACCGACGCCACCGGTGCGAGTGACTTCCTGCCGTTCGGCCTGATCGGGATCTGGGCCGCACTCCCCTACGCGATCTGGTTCTTCCTCGCCGTCGAGGGGGTCCCGCTCGCCGCGGAGGAGACCAAGAACCCCGCACGCGACATGCCCCGCGGCATCATCGCCGCGATGCTCACCCTGCTGCTGTTCGCGGCGGTGATCTTGGTGGTGGCGCCAGGTGCGGCCGGGTCCGAGACCATCTCCGACTCGGGGAACCCGCTCGTGGACACGCTCGAGGCGGCGTACGGCGGGTCGACCGCCGTCAGCACGTTCGTCAACGTGGTGGGCCTGCTGGGCCTGATCGCGAGCTTCTTCTCGATCATCTTCGCCTACTCGCGCCAGACCTTCGCGCTCTCGCGTGCCGGCTATCTGCCGAAGGTGCTGTCGAAGACCGGCAGCCGCAAGACGCCGTACCTCGCGTTGATCGTCCCCGGCATCATCGGCTTCATCCTCGCCGTGTTCAACGAGGGCGACCTGCTGATCCTGGTCGCGGTCTTCGGCGCCACCATCTCCTACGTGCTGATGATGCTGTCGCACATCGTGCTCCGGATCCGCGAGCCCGACCTGGAACGCCCCTACCGCACCCCGGGCGGCGTGGTGACCACCGGCATCGCGCTGGTGCTCGCCGTGGTCGCCGTCATCGCCGGGTTCGTGGTCGAGCCGCGGGTGCTGGTGGTCACGGCCGCGGTCTTCGCCGTCGCGATCGCCTACTTCGCTCTCTACAGCCGCCACCACATCGTCAAGGGGGCTCCCGAGGAGGAGTTCGCCGCCATCGAGGACGCAGAGAAGGGACTCCACTGACGTGACCGACATCCTCGAGGGCACCGACCAGCCCATCAACGAGCGGATGCTGACGCTCGACCGACTCCGTCATCTCATCGGCGACGGCAGCGTCGACACGGTGATCATGGCCTTCACCGACATGCAGGGCCGCCTCCAGGGCAAGCGCCTGCATGCGGCGTACTTCCTCGATGTGGCGCTCGCCGCCGGCACGGAGGGCTGCAACTACCTCCTGGCCGTGGACGTCGAGATGAACACCGTCGACGGCTACGCGATCTCCTCGTGGGAGCGCGGCTACGGCGACATGGAGTTCGTCCCCGACTGGAGCACGCTCCGGCTGCTGACCCACCTGCCCGCCACCGCGATGGTGCAGTGCGACCTGATGTGGCCCGACGACCACTCGCCGGTGGTGGAGAGCCCACGGCAGATCCTGCGGGCCCAGCTCGCCCGGGCCCGCGAGCTCGGGTTCACCGCGCACGCCGGCACCGAGTTGGAGTTCATCCTGTTCGACACCTCCTACGAGGAGGCGTTCACCCTCGACTACCGCGGACTCCGGCCCGCCAACCAGTACAACGTCGACTACTCCGTGCTCGGCACCACGCGGGTCGAGCCGCTGGTGCGCGACATCCGCAACCACATGTATGCCGCCGGCATGGACGTCGAGAGCGCCAAGGGCGAGTGCAACCTCGGACAGCACGAGATCGGCTTCCTCTACAACGAGGCCCTCGTCAGCGCCGACAACCACGTCGTCTACAAGAACGCCGCCAAGGAGATCGCCGCCCACCACGGCAAGTCCCTGACCTTCATGGCGAAGTTCGACGAGCGCGAGGGCAACTCCTGCCACATCCACCTGTCCCTGCGGGGCCTGGGCGGCGAGCTGGTCTTCTGGGACGAGAAGGAGGACGCCCGCACCCCGCTCTACGACCAGTTCATCGCCGGTCTGCTCGACACAATGGCCGACTTCACCCTGCTCTATGCCCCCAACATCAACTCCTACAAGCGTTTCGCCCCCGGGTCCTTCGCGCCGACCGCGATCGGCTGGGGGCTGGACAACCGCACCTGCGCGATCCGGCTGGTCGGATCGGGTCAGTCGGCGCGGCTGGAGAACCGGGTGCCCGGCGGCGACGTGAACCCCTACCTCGCACTGGCCGCGATGATCGCCGGCGGCCTCCACGGCATCGAGAACGAGCTCGAGCCGGTGCCGGAGTCCGAGGGCAACGCCTATGAGGGCGACCTCGAGCTGGTGCCGCACACCCTGCGCGCCGCGCGTGACGCGTTCGCGTCCTCGACGGTCGCACGCTCAGCGCTCGGCGACGCCGTCGTCGAGCACTACACGAACATGGCCGACGTCGAGCTGCGCGCCTTCGAGTCCACCGTCACGGACTGGGAGCGCCGGCGCGGATTCGAACGCCTGTAGCCGATCGGAGGAGACCCCCGTGTCCGAGACGCACACCGTCATCAACCCGGCGACGGCCACCGCCGTCGTCGACGTCCCCCTCGCGTCGCTCGACGAGGCCGACGCTGCCATCGAGCGCGCCCACGCAGCCTTCCCCGCCTGGAAGGCGATGCCACCCGGTGAGCGGGCCGCGCTGCTGCGCCGGTTCGCGGCGGTCGTCGACGCGCACGTCGACGAGCTCGCCGAGATCGAGGTCCGCAATGCGGGCCACACGTGGGGCAACGCCCGGTGGGAGGCCGGCAACGTCCGGGACTGCCTGAACTACTACTCCGGCGCGCCGGAGCGGCTGGCCGGGAGGCAGATCCCGACCTCCGGCGGCGTCGACGTGACCTTCCACGAGCCGCTCGGCGTCGTGGGCGTCATCGTCCCCTGGAACTTCCCGATGCCGGTCGCCGGCTGGGGTCTCGCCCCGGCCCTGGCGGCCGGGAACACCGTCCTGGTCAAGCCGGCCGAGCTGACTCCACTGACCGCGATCCGGCTCGGCGAGCTGGCGCTCGAGGCCGGTCTGCCCGAGCACGTCCTCACGATCATCCCCGGACGGGGCAGCGTCGTCGGCGAGCGGTTCGTGACCCACCCCCTGGTGCGCAAGGTGTGCTTCACCGGCTCGACCGCCGTCGGGAAGCAGATCATGCGCGGTTGCGCCGACCAGGTGAAGCGCGTGACCCTCGAGCTCGGCGGCAAGAGCGCCAACATCGTCTTCGCGGACGCCGACATCGCCGCGGCGGCCGCCAGCGCGCCGTACGCCGTCTTCGACAACGCCGGCCAGGACTGCTGCGCCCGCTCCCGGATCCTGGTCGAGCGGTCGGCGTACGACGAGTTCCTCTCCCACCTCGAACCGGCGGTGACCGGGCTCCGGGTGCTCGACCCGAGCGACGAGTCGTCCGAGATGGGCCCGCTGATCTCGGCGCGGCAGAAGGCGACGGTGACCGGCTTCCTCGACGAGGTGTCGGTCGCGTTCGCGGGATCCACCCCCGGTGGCGACGGGTTCTGGGTGCCGCCATCGGTGGTGACGGTGGACGACCCGGCCGAACGGATCTGGCAGGAGGAGGTGTTCGGCCCCGTGGTCGCGGTGATGCCGTTCGACGACGAGGCCGACGCCATCGCCCGCGCGAACGACACCGACTACGGCCTGTCCGGCTCGATCTTCACCACGGACCTGGGCCGCGGTCTGCGGGTCGCCCGCGCCGTCGAGGCCGGCAACCTCAGCGTCAACTCGCACGCCGCGGTGCGCTACTGGACCCCCTTCGGTGGCTACAAGCAGTCCGGCCTCGGACGCGAGCTCGGGCCGGATGCGCCCATGTCGTTCACCGAGGAGAAGAACGTCTTCATCGCCCACTAGCAGCGCCGCGGCACTCAGCACGCTCGCCGGAGGCCGCTACTCGACCAGCGAAGGCAGGGAACATGGCAGGACGCATTCAGGACCGGGTCGCGGTCGTCACGGGCGGTTGCTCCGGCATCGGCCTGGCGACCGTCCAGCGCTTCGTCGAGGAGGGCGCGAAGGTCGTCATCGGCGACATCGACGACGTGCGCGGGCATGAGCTCGTCGGCCAGCTCGGCGGGGGCGACATCGCGACCTACGTCCACGTCGACGTCACCGACAAGGAGCAGGTCGACGCCCTCTTCCAGACCGCGAAGGACACCTACGGCTCGGTCGACATCGCCTTCAACAACGCCGGGATCAGCCCGCCCGAGGACGACTCGATCCTCGACACCGAGCTCGACGCGTGGCGCAAGGTGCAGGAGGTCAACCTGACCAGCGTCTACCTGTGCTGCAAGGCCGCTCTCCCCCACATGCTCGAGCAGGGCCGGGGCTCGATCATCAACACGGCGTCCTTCGTCGCGGTCATGGGGGCCGCGACCTCGCAGATCTCCTACTCCGCGTCCAAGGGCGGCGTGCTGTCGATGACGCGCGAGCTCGGCGTGCAGTTCGCGCGCCAGGGGGTCCGCGTCAACGCGCTCTGTCCCGGGCCGGTGAACACGCCGCTGCTCCAGGAGCTGTTCGCGACCGATGCCGAGCGCGCGGCCCGGCGACTCGTGCACGTGCCGATGGGTCGCTTCGGCGAGCCGGAGGAGATGGCCGCCGCCGTCTTGTTCCTCGCCTCCGACGACTCGTCGTTCATGACCGCCACCACGTTCCTCGTCGACGGTGGGATCTCCGGGGCCTACGTCACTCCCCTCTGAATCGAGCCCGCCACATGCCCGCTCCCGTCATCGGCCTGACCACCTACCGCGAGCAGGCGGCGTGGGGGGTGTGGCACCAGCGCGCCGACCTCCTGCCGACGCAGTACGCCGCTGCCGTCGAGTCGACGGGCGGCGTACCCGTGCTGCTGCCTCCCGCTGCTCAGACCGGCGCGGCCGATGCCCTCGTCGCGCGGCTGGACGGCCTGGTGATCAGCGGCGGCGCCGACGTCGACCCCGGGAGGTACGACGAGCAGCCCCATCCCCGGACGGCCGAATGGCGTCCGGACCGGGACCTCTGGGAGGAGGCGTTGCTCGACGCCGCCGAGGCGGTCGGACTCCCGGTGCTCGGCGTGTGCCGCGGCATGCAGGTGATGGCCGTGCACGCCGGGGGCGCCCTCGACCAGCACCTGCCCGACCTGGTCGGCCACGAGCGCCACAGCCCGGGCGGCGACGAGTTCGGCCCCGTGGAGGTGACCACCACTCCCGGCAGCCGATTGGCCGGACTCGTCGGGCCGTCGCTCTCCGTGAGCTGTCATCACCACCAGTCGGTGCGCACCCATCCGGGGTACGAAGCCGTGGCGCGAGCCGAGGATGGCACCCTGGAGGCCATGGAGAAGCACGGGGACCGGTTCCTCCTCGGCGTGCAGTGGCACCCGGAGACCGCCGCAGACGTCGGCCTGCTCGCCGGCCTGGTCCGGGCGGCCGCGGCCCACGCCCGAGGGCGCGGATGACCCTGGTCAGCGCCCACCGCTGCCTGACGCGGAGCGCGATCGAGCACGCCATCGCGCTGGAGGCGGACTACGTCGAGTTCGACGTGCAGCGTTGCTCGGACGGGTCCCTGGTGCTCCACCACGACCCGATCGACGTGGCACCGGCCGACGCCGTCCCCTACGTGGAAGCGCTCGACCTGCTCGCCGGACGCGCCCGCGCCCACCTCGACCTGAAGTTCCAGGGCGGCGAGGTGGCGGCGGTGGCCGCCGCGGTGGAGCGGCTGGGCACCGACCGGCTGCTGGTCACGACCCTCGACGACGACAGCGTCCGCCGGGTGCGCGACTGGGCCGACGCCGAGGGTCACGAGCTCCTCGTCGGCCTGTCGCTGGGTCGCGGGCTGAAGGACATCCCGGTCCTGCACGCGATCCGGGTCCGCTTCTCCGAGCTGTGGCCCGGTCTGCGCTACCGGCGATCGCGCGCCAACGTCGTGGTGGCCCACCACTGGCTCGCCCGGATCCGGGTCCGCCGGTTCGCGCGCCGGCACCGACTGCCGCTCCTGGTCTGGACCGTCGACACACCGCGCTCGCTCGCCTACTGGATCCGCCCCGGACGGGCCTGGCTGGTGACCACCAACGAGCCCTCGCTCGCCCTCGACCTGCGCCGGGCTGACAGAATCCGGCCATGACCAGCGGAGTCTTCGACGAGCTCGTCCCCGACGTCCTGGGCGAGCCGTACCTGGCCGAGACCATCAGCCTTCCGCCCGACGAGGAGGGTCCGGTCGTGGCCACCCTCGTCGTCCGACGCGCAGCCGCTCCCACCCGACGTGCGGTGCTGCACGTGCACGGCTTCTGCGACTACTTCTTCCACACCGAGTTCGCCGACTGGTGGACCGAGCGGGGCTACGACTTCTACGCGCTGGACCTGCGCAAGTACGGCCGATCGCTGCGGCCGCACCAGACCCCCAACTACGTCTCCGACCTGCGCGAGCACTTCCCCGAGCTCGACGCCGCCCTGCACCGGGTCGCCGAGCGCGACGGACACGACCACGTCATCGTCAGCGCACACTCGACCGGCGGCCTGATCACGTCGCTGTGGGCCAACGAGCGTCGGAGCCAGGGCAGGGGGCCCGCCCTCGCCGGGTTGGTGCTGAACTCGCCGTGGCTCGACATGCAGGGCGGGCGGATCGCCCGCGGCATCGGCACGAAGGCGGTCATGCGCATCGGCGCCCGGCAGCCGACGCGGCTGATCCCGCGCACGGTCGGAGGTCACTACGGACGCAGCCTGCACATCGACCACGCCGGCGAGTGGTCCTACAACACCGACTGGAAGCCGCTGGACTCCTTCCCGGTCTCCTTCGGCTGGCTACGGGCGATCCGTCTCGGCCACGAGGAGCTGCATGCCGGTCTCGAGGTCGGCTGTCCGGTGCTGGTGCTCTCTTCGGCCGGCTCGCGGTGGCCGAAGGAGATGGGCGAGGACGCACACGGCTACGACATCGTGCTCGAGGTGCCCCAGATCCGGCAGTGGGCCACCGCCCTGGGCAGTCGGGTCACCTACGTCGCCATCGACGGCGCCCGCCACGACGTGGTGCTCTCGCGCCCCGAGCCCCGTGCCGCGGCGTACGCCGAGCTGGGGCGGTGGGTCGGCGCCTACGCCGACTAGGGAGCGTCGAACGCCGGCCCGTCGAACCGCTCACGCGTGACGAACTCGGACACCTCGTTGCGCCGCAGCTGGGTGATCTGACGCACCGGCTTGCCGAGGGGGACGACCGCAGCCACGGCGTGGTGGCGCGGGAGCCCGAGCAGGTCCTGCACGGCGGGCTCCTCGGCGACGGCCATGGTGGTGATGGTCCCGCCGAACCCCTCGTTGCGCGCGGCGAGCAGGATGTTCCAGACCAGCGGGTAGACCGACGCGCCGCTGATCACCCCGACCCGGTCCAGGTCCTGGTCCATCGCCGCGACCGCACCCAGGTCCACACTGACCACCAGCACCGCACCTGCGGTCAGGAGCGGCTTCGTGAAGCTCTCCGGCACCGCGGTCGCGGCCACCTCCTCCGGACTGGCTGCCACCGGCTCGAGCGGGTTCCACGGGCTCTGTCCGACGGCCTTCTGGGCGACGTAGCGTCGCACCGCCGGCCCGTTGAGCTCGGCGAGCCGCTCGCGGGACTCCCGGTCGCGCACGACGATCACGTGGCTGCCCTGCCGGTTGCCGCCGCTCGGTGCGAACCGGGCGTGCTCGAGGATCCGGTGCAGCGTCTCGTCCGGCAGTGGGTCGCCGGTGAACTCGCGCACCGCCGGAGTCGTGCGCATCACGTCGTACAGGTCCATGCGCTGAGCCTGTCACGAGCCGGGACACGGGGGCGAGGCGATAGCGTGCCGCCATGAACCCCGTGATCGGACTCTCCCTCGGCCGGATCGCCGTGGGCGCCGTCGCCGTCGCCAACCCGGCCATGGCCGCGAAGACCTTCCAGCTCGACGCGGTGACGAACCCCCAGGTCCCCTACGTCCTGCGACTCTTCGGCGCACGTGAGATCGCCCTCGGCATCGTCACCCTCCTCGTCAGCGGCAAGACCCGGCGCGCCGTGATCGGGGTCGGGGTCGCGGTCGACGCCGCGGACGCCGCCACCGGCTACCTGGCGCTGCAGGACGGCACGGTCTCGAAGAAGACCGCCTTCACGCTGATGCTGCCGGCCGCCGGCGCCGTGGGCTCCGGCCTGCTCGCCCTGTTCCGGCGCTGAGCGGCCCCGTCGGGTCGCTCAGCCGAGCAGGAACACGGCGAGGGCGACGGCACCCACCAGCACGATCACCACGCGCAGGACGGCGCTGGGCAGCCGGCGACCCACGGTCGCGCCGATCTGCCCTCCGATCACCGAGCCGATGCCGATGAGCAGCACGATGAGCCAGTCGACGTCGGCGACGACGATGAAGATCACGCCGGCGACGGCGTTGACGATCGCGGCGAGGATGTTCTTGACCGCGTTGAGCCGCTGCAGCGAGTCGTCGACGCCCGTGCCCAGCACGGCCATGAGCAAGATCCCCTGCGCGGCGCCGAAGTAGCCGCCGTAGACCCCGGTGGCCGCGACCCCGGGCCAGACCCACCAGGTCCCGTTCTCGGGCATCCCGCCTGTGGCGTCGTGGCGCTTCGCCACCCAGGCCGAGATCCGCGGCTGGAGCACCACCAGCACCAGGCCGAGCAGGATCAGCACCGGGACGATCGTCTCGAAGGCGCCCGCCGGCAGCACGAGCAGGAGGACGGCGCCCAGGATGCCGCCGATGAGGGAGGCGACCGAGAGTCGCAGCACTCGGGAGCGCTGGCCGCGGAGCTCGCGGCGGTAGCCGATGGCGCCCGACACCGACCCGGGCACCAGGCCGATCGTGTTCGACACGTTCGCCGTCACGGGCGGCACGCCGAACGCCAGGAGGGTCGGGAACGTGATCAACGTTCCCGACCCCACCACGGTGTTGATGGTCCCCGCCCCGACCCCGGCGAGCAGGATCGCGACGATCTCGAACGGCGTCACTGGCTGGGCGGCGCCTCACCCGGGTCGACCGGCGACCCGACCGACGGGTCGGCAGCAGGCGGGGCAGCGGACCTGCCGGGAGTCGCCGCGTTGGCTGCCTCGGCGATCGCGGCCTCGACGGCGGCGTTCGTCTCCTTCAGCAGCTCGTCGGAGGACCGCGGCGTGAGCGCGTCGGTCGGTCCCATGTCGACCCGCTTGAGCGGACCCTCGACCTCTTGGGGGATCCCCTTGAGGTCGTTCATCGTCGAACCGAGACCCTCCAGCGCCTTGCCGA
The DNA here is from genome assembly GCA_049593675.1 of Nocardioides sp. GTDB lineage: Bacteria > Actinomycetota > Actinomycetes > Propionibacteriales > Nocardioidaceae > Nocardioides. The sequence goes on along the minus strand of JBAWHI010000093.1, from coordinate 18,577 downwards.
TCTCGCTCGGGACGATCCACACCTTGTTGGCGTCGCCCTCGGCGATCTTCGGCATCATCTGGAGGTACTGGTAGGCGAGCAGCGACTGGTCGGGCTGACCGTCGTGGATCGCCTGGAACACGGTCTGGATCGCCTGGCCCTCTCCCTGCGCACGCAGGATCTGGGCCTCGCGCTCGGCCTGGGCGCGCAGGATCTGCGACTCCCGGTCACCCTCCGCGTTGAGGATGGCGGACTGCTTGTTGCCCTCCGCCGTGAGGATGGCGGACTGGCGCTGCCCCTCCGCGGTCAGGATCAGCGCCCGCTTGTCGCGATCGGCGCGCATCTGCTTCTCCATCGCGTCCTTGATCGACGGCGGCGGGTCGATCCCCTTGATCTCCACGCGCTTGACCCGGACGCCCCACTGGCCGGTGGCCTCGTCGAGGACGCCCCGCAGGCCGGTGTTGATCTCCTCGCGGCTGGTCAACGTCTGCTCGAGATCCATGCCGCCGACGATGTTGCGCAGGGTGGTCGTGGTGAGCTGCTCGACCGCGGTGATGTAGTTGGCGATCTCATAGGTCGCCGCGACCGGGTCGGTCACCTGGAAGTAGATGACCGTGTCGATCGACACGACGAGGTTGTCCTCGGTGATGACCGGCTGCGGCGGGAAGCTCACGACCTGCTCGCGCAGATCGATCATGTAGCGGACCCGGTCGACGAACGGCACCACGAGGTTCAGGCCCGCGGGCAGCGTCCTGAGGTACTTGCCGAATCGCTCGACCACGCCCGCCCTGGCCTGCGGGATGATCCGCACGGTCTTGGCCAGCACGACCACCACGAAGATCAGCAGCAGAGCCAGCAGGATGAGGAACACCATCTCCACGAGACTTCTCCTTGTTGTGTCGGTCACTCGCCGAGTTCGGCGACCGGATGGACGTACGCCGTGGCACCGCGGATCTCGAAGACCTCCACCGTCGCCCCGGGCTCGATCGTGAGGTGCTCGTCGTACGGTGCGGCCGACCAGACCTCGCCGGCGAGCTTGATCTGCCCGACCGCGAGACCGGTGATCCGCGTCGTGACGACGCCCCGCTCGCCGACCAGCTTGGTGGTGCCGAGCCGGAGCTCGGGGCCGCTGTGCAGCTTCGCCACCAGGTTGGGTCGGACCAGCGCGAGCATCCCGACGGCGGTGAGGCCCGCGACCAGGAGGGAGAGGATCAGCGCGCCCCCGAGGACCGCGGTCACCCCACCGGCCACGGCACCCGCCGCGAGCATGATGAGAACCAGGTCGAGGCTCACGAGCTCGGCGACTCCGAGCAGCGCGGCGACACCGAACCACGCGGCCCAGGCGTTCTCGCTCAGCCACTCCATGACACGACCCTAGGCCATCGCTCCACACCGGCCCCCGAGCGACAGCTCAGCGGTGCCGGGTGCGACGGCGCGCACTCCAGCGACCGTCCTCATGGGTGAGCGAGAGCGGCATGCCGAACGCGGTCGTCAGGTTCGACTCGGTCACGACGTCCTCGATCCGGCCGGACGCCACCACTCGACCATGCCGCAGCAGCAGCGCATGGGTGAAGCCGGGCGGGATCTCCTCCACGTGGTGCGAGACGAGCACCGTTGCGGGCGAGCCCGGGTCCGACGCCAGCACCGACAGCGTCGAGACCAGGTCCTCGCGCCCGCCGAGGTCCAGGCCCGCGGCCGGCTCGTCGAGGAGCAGGATCTCGGGGTCGGCCATCAGCGCGCGGGCGATCTGAACCCGCTTGCGCTCTCCCTCGCTCAGGGTGCCGAAGGTCCGGTCGACCAGGTGGGCGGCCCCGACCTCCGTCAGCAGCTGAACCGCGCGGTCGTGGTCGAGCTCGTCGTAGGTCTCCCGCCACCGGCCCACGACGCCGTAGGACGCGGAGACCACCACGTCGTGCACCCGCTCGGAGCGCGGGATGCGCTCCGCGAGTGCTGCGCTGGTGAGCCCGATCCGCGGGCGCAGGTCGAAGACGTCGACGGTGCCGAGCACCTCGTCGAGGATGCCCGCGACCCCGCCGGACGGGTGGATCTGCGCGGAGGCGACCTGGAGGAGGGTGGTCTTGCCGGCGCCGTTGGGGCCGAGGATCACCCACCGGTCCTCCTCCTCGACACGCCACGAGACGCCGTCGAGGAGGACCGCATCCCCACGCCTGATGGTCACCTCGGCGAAGTCGAGCACGGCGGTCATGCGGCACACCCTATCGACCGCTCCCCCAGCGTCTGCACGTATCCTCGGCGGCCGTGACGACCGTGCTCCCACCCGCTGCGCGACTGGCGTGGTGGACGACCGCCTGGCTGCGCGGACACGCGGTCACCGATCTGGTCATCGACGGCGTTCTCGACGATGACGCGACCCATGTGGTCAGCGGCCTGCCGGGCACGCCGGGGACGGCCACCCTGGTCCAGGCGCTCGCCGAGCTGCGGCGGCTGGGGGCGACAGGAGCGGGCGCAGCCTTCCCGGTCGACGGCGATCCGCTCGGTCTGGGCGGGCCGTCCACGTTCAACACCGAAGCCCTCGCGGCCGGCGAGGCGGTGGTCGTGGCCGGCACCGGTCTGGGCCTGGTGCCGCACCGCACCGGCGCTGCCGTCGCGTGGACCGCCTATGTGGCCCATCCGCGGCAGCTGCCGGATGTGGGTGAGGCCGACCGGGCACTGCGCTCGGCGCTCGTGGCGTCGGCCAACGCGCTCGCCGAGCTCGACGTCGCCGCCTGGCGACCGGAGGTCGCCGACCGGCTGATGGACCTGCGCCACCGCGATCCGGTCGAGGCACCCGACGGCGTGCCGCCGCGGTGCGTCGAGCTGGCCGCCCGCGGCCTCCAGGCGATCGGGATCGTCGACCTCGCCCTGGAGTACGACGGGGCGGCCGTGAGCGCCTCCGAGATCTCCCTGCGCCGCGCCGCTCTCGAGCCGCTGGACCGCGGCGGCCGGCGCGCTCTCGCGGCGGCCTGCTCGCCCGAGGTGTGGCCGCCCGTCTGATCGTCGCCGCCGCGACCGATAGCCTCCGGGGTGCCATGACATCCGCGAAGCCCGAGACCCTGCTCATCACGCTGTCCGGCAAGGACCGGCCCGGCGTCACCTCGTCGGTGTTCGCCGCGCTCGCGAGTGCGGGCGTCGAGGTGCTCGACATCGAGCAGATCGTGCTGCGCGGCCGGCTGGTGCTGGGTGTCCTGGTGACCGCTCCCCGCACCTCGCGGCGAGTCACCGACGCGGTCCGGGAGACCGGCGCCCGGCTCAACATGAGCGTCGACGTCGAGGCGGGGGTCGGCGACAACAAGTCGCGCGGGTCCGGACGCTCGCACGTCACCGTCATCGGCGCGCCGCTCACAGCCACCGCGATGGCGGCGGTGTCGGGTCGGATCGCCGACGCCGGCGCCAACATCGACCGGATCGAGCGGATGGCGCGCTACCCGGTCACCGCGATCGACCTGCACGTCAGCGGGGTCGACACCGACGTGCTGCGCACGGTGCTCGCCGCCGAGGCGGCCCGGCAGTCGATCGACGTGGCGGTACAGCCCGCCAACCTCCTGCGTCGCGGCACCCGGCTGATCGTGATGGACGTCGACTCGACCCTGATCCAGGGCGAGGTGATCGAGATGATCGCCGCCCACGCCGGCTGCGAGCCCGAGGTCGCCGCGATCACCGAGGCCGCGATGCGCGGCGAGATCGACTTCGAGGAGTCGCTCCGCTCGCGGGTCGCCCTGCTGGAGGGGGTACCGGCCACCGCGCTCGACGAGGTGTACGACGACATCGTGCTCACCCCGGGGGTGCGCACGCTGGTGCGGACCCTGCGTCGGCTGGGCTACCGCTTCGCGATCGTCTCCGGTGGCTTCAGCCAGATCACCGACCGGCTCGCCGCCGACCTCGGGATCCACTTCGCCCGGGCCAACGAGCTCGAGGTCGTCGACGGGCGACTCACGGGACGGATCGTCGGGCCGGTGGTCGACCGGGCCGGGAAGGCCGCCGCGCTGCGCGAGTTCGCCGCGGAGATCGGCGTGCCGGAGGCCGCGGTGATCGCGATCGGCGACGGCGCCAACGATCTCGACATGCTCAACGCCGCCGGTCTGGGCATCGCCTACAACGCCAAGCCGCTGGTCCGCGACGCCGCGGACACGGCAGTGAACGTGCCCTACCTCGACCCGATCCTCTATCTCCTCGGCATCTCGCGCGAGGAGATCGAGGCGGCCGACGCGGAGGCCGGCTTCGTCACGCCTGCGCCGCCGGTCTGAGCCGGAGGCGTCAGCCCCGGCCCACGTGGTAGCCGACGAGTCGCGCCGTGCCCTCACCCAGGTCGCGCCATGGCCCGGCCTGGACGAACACGGCGAGCGCGCTGGTCGGGAACCCCGCCATCAGCTCGTCCGTCAGGTCCTGCGACGCCTCGCCGTCGTCGAGCAGCTGGGCGAGGTAGGCCATCGTCGGGTTGTGGCCGAGGACGACCAGGCGGCGCACGTCAGGGGCGACGCGGCCGATCAGGTCGATCGCGGACGCCGGCTCCGCGGCGTACAGCCCGCGATCCAGCTCGGGGTCGAGGTCCCAGCCGGCTCCCTGCGCCAGCGCCGCCCAGGTCTCCCGTGTCCGCAGGGCGGCCGAGACGAGGGCGTGGTCGGGCGTGACACCCCGGTCGTCGAGCCAGGCGCCGGCCTCGGCCGCGTCGTCGTGGCCGCGGGGCGCCAGCGGGCGCTCGAAGTCGCTCGGACCCTGCGACTCGGCCTTCGCATGGCGCATCACCACGAGCAGGCGGTCGGCAGGGTCGAACAGCACGCGTCAGGCTCCCATGGCGTGGAGGCCGCCGTCCACGTGCACGATCTCGCCGCTGGTCGCCGGGAAGAAGTCCGAGAGCAGCGCGCAGACGGCCTTCGCGGTCGGCTCCTGGTCGGTGTTGTCCCATCCGAGCGGCGCCCGGGTGCTCCACATCGACTCGAGGTCCTCGAAGCCGGGGATCGCCTTGGCCGCCAGGGTCTTGAGCGGGCCCGCGGAGACCAGGTTGCAGCGGATGCCCTGGGGACCGAGGTCGCGCGCCAGGTAGCGGGAGGTGGACTCGAGCGCCGCCTTCGCGACGCCCATCCAGTCGTACGCCGGCCACGCGACCGTGGCGTCGAAGGTCAGCCCGACCACCGAGCCGCCCTCGCCCATGAGGGGACGGCACGCCATGGCCAGGGACTTCAAGGAGTAGGCCGAGACCTGCACGGCCTGGGCGACGTCCTCCCACGGGCCCTCGAGGAACCTGCCGCCCAGGAGCGTCTCGGGATTGCCGTACGCGATCGAGTGCACGACCCCGTCGAGACCGTCGACGTGCTCGCGCACCTGCGCCTCCAGACCCGCCAGGTGGTCCTCGTCGGTCACGTCGAGCTCGAGCACCGGGGGCTCGAGGGGGAGCCGCTTGGCGATGCGCCGGGTGATGCCGAGCGCACGGCCGAAGTTGGAGATCAGGACGGTGGCGCCCTGCTCCTGCGCGAACTTCGCGGTCGCGAAGCCGATCGAGCTGTCCATGGTCACTCCCGCGACCAGGATCCGCTTGCCGTCCAGGATGCCCGTGCCTGCCATCGTCAGTGCCCCATTCCGAGTCCACCGTCGACCGGGATGACTGCCCCGGTGACGTACGCCGAGCCGGGGCCGGTCAGCCACAGCACTGTCTCCGCGATCTCGTCCGTCGAGCCGTAGCGGCCCAGCGGGACCTGCGCCTTGATCGCGTCCTTCTGCTCGTCGCTCAGCACCGCGGTCATGTCGGTGTCGATGAAGCCGGGTGCGACGACGTTGGCCGTGATGGATCGCGAGCCGAGCTCCCGGGCGATCGATCGGGCCATCCCGACCAGGCCCGCCTTCGAGGCCGCGTAGTTGACCTGGCCGGCAGAGCCCGTCAGGCCGACGACCGAGGAGATGAAGACGATCCGCCCACGACGTAGCCGGAGCATCCCCTTCGACGCTCGCTTGGCGAGCCGGAACGAGCCGGTCAGGTTGGTGTCGAGCACCGATGACCAGTCGTCGTCCGACATCCGCAGCAACAGGGTGTCGGCGGTGATGCCGGCGTTCGCGATCAGCACCTCGACCGGGCCGTGGGCCTGCTCGATGGTCGCGAACGCGGCGTCGACCTGGTCGGCGTCGGTGATGTCGCACCGCACGTCGAGCGCACCGTCCGGCGCTCCCCCGCTGCGGGTGGTGACGGCGACCTGGTCGCCGTTGCGGAGGTAGGCCTCGGCGATCGCGCGGCCGATGCCGCGGTTGCCGCCGGTCACCAGGACCGACCTGGACTCGTGGGCGTTGCTGTCGGGACTCACGTCACGTGACGCTAGCGACTACCACCGAGTAGGCCGAATGGGCCGGCACGGCTCGCGCTAGTCGTCCTCCAGCCGGAAGCCGACCTTCATCCCGACCTGGAAGTGCTCGACGGCGCCGTCCTTGACCTGGCCACGGACCTGGGTCACCTCGAACCAGTCGAGGTGTCGCAGCGTGCGACCGGCACGCTCGATGCCGTTTCGGATGGCCTCGTCGATGCCGTCCGGGGAGGTGCCGACGATCTCGCTGACGCGGTAGGTGCGGTTGCTCATGGTCCGACCCTAGCGACCCGGGACGGTCAGGTGTCGCGACGTACGATGAACAGATGGCCCGGGACCTGCATCGCAAGCAGGTCGAGCCGGTCCGGATCACGACCGCCTCGACCAGTCCCCAGGCGGACATCTCCGCCCGGCAGCGTCGCTACGTCATCTCCATGACGATCCGCACGCTCTGCTTCGTCGCCGCCATCGTCGTCGGGCCGGGCTGGCTGCGGTGGGTCCTGATCGCGGCCGCCGTGCTGCTGCCGTACGTCGCCGTGGTGATGGCGAACGCCGCCAGCTCGAGATCCGACGGATTCGACCTGCGCAACAACCGATACGACGCTCACGAGCTCGCTGCGGGGACGAAGCCGACCACCGACGAGCGCTGATGCCTTGGACGGCACCCACGTCCGTGTCAGACTTGAGGGACGAACCGGGTCTCCCCCGTCTCGGTTCGTGGCGGTGCCGGATGACCTCCCCGTGGTGGTCCGGCGCCGCTCCTATTTCCGAGAGAGGCGCCGCGTGACCGAGTCTGACCCCGCGACCGACACCTGCTCCGCCAAGGGCTGCCAGGCCGATGCCGTGTGGGAGCTGCAGTGGAACAACCCCAAGCTGCACACCCCGGACCGTCGCAAGATCTGGCTCGCCTGCGACGAGCACCGCGCGTCGCTGGGCGACTTCCTGACCGCGCGGCAGTTCCTCAAGGACGTCGTCCCGCACACCTGACGTCGTCGCAGCGGCAGCTCATCCGCCGATCGCGGACATCGGGCGGTCGGGCTGGAGGAAGGTGGGGTCGTCGATGCCGTGGCCGGCGCGCTTGCCGCGCATGGCGACCACCCAGCGCTCGCCGATCTCCTCGTCGCTCGCGCCCGAGCGCAGCGCGGCGCGCAGGTCGGACTCCTCGCGCGCGAACAGGCAGTTGCGGACCTGACCGTCGGCCGTGAGCCGGACCCGGTCGCAGTCGCCGCAGAACGGCCGGGTCACGCTGGCGATCACTCCGACGGTGGCCGGCCCGCCGTCGACCTGGAACAGCTCCGCCGGGGCGCTTCCCCGGGGCTCGGCGGCGGGGGTCAGGGCGAACTCGGCCTCCAATCGCGCGAAGATCTCGTCCGCGGTGACCATCCCGTCCCGGCTCCAGCCGTGCTGGGCGTCCAGCGGCATCTGCTCGATGAAACGCAGGTGGTAGTCCTCGGCGATCGCCCACCGGAGCAGCTCGGCCGCCTGGTCGTCGTTGACGCCGCGCATCAGCACGGCGTTGATCTTCACCGGCCCCAGACCCGCCGCCTGGGCGGCCGCGAGCCCGGCGATCACGTCGGGCAGCCGGTCGCGACGGGTGATCTGGTGGAACGTCTCACGCCGGACGCTGTCCAGGCTGACGTTGACCCGGTCCAGACCCGCCTCCGCCAGCGCTGGCGCCATCCGGGCGAGGCCGAGCGCGTTCGTCGTCACCGAGGTCTCGACACCGAGGGCGCTGGTGCGGCGGACGATGTCGACGAGGCCGCGGCGCACCAGCGGCTCGCCTCCGGTGAAGCGCACCTCGCGGACGCCGAGCAGCTCGACACCGATCCGGACCAGGCGGACGACCTCGTCGTCGCTCAGCACCGTCTCGTCGGGCAGCCAGTCCAGGCCCTCGGCAGGCATGCAGTAGGAGCAGCGCAGGTTGCACCGGTCGGTCAGCGAGACCCGCAGGTCGGTCGCGACGCGTCCGTACCGGTCCTCGAGCTTCCTCTTGTCCACCACCCCTGCAGTCTAGGCGGGTGGGGGTTGCCCGATAGCCTCGAGTGGTGCGGTCGTGGCGATTCCTGCTGACGCGACGGTGGGTGCTGTTCGCCCTGGTCGTCGTGCTGCTGTGCTACGCCGCGTGGTGGCTCGGGCAGTGGCAGTTCCACCGGCTCGAGGATCGTCAGGCGAGCAATGCGGTCGTGCGCGCCAACGAGGACAAGCCGCCCGCGCCGGTCGCCGACGTGCTCGCACCGGATGCGCCCGTCGCGCAGGACGACGAGTGGCGGCAGGTCACCGCCACCGGTGAGTACGACGCCGACGAGAGCGTGATCGTGCGCTACCGGACCCGCGACGGCGCCTCCGGCATCGACGTCGTGGTGCCCCTGGTGACCGAGGACGGCACCGCGCTGCTGGTCGACCGCGGCTGGCTCGCGACGGAGAACCAGGGCGCCGGTCCGGCCGAGGTCCCGCCGCCACCGGTCGGCGAGGTCACGGTGGAGGGCTGGGTGCGCGCCGACGCGACCGGCGACAGCACCACCGTCGAGGATCACTCCACCCGCGCGATCGCCAGCACGGAGATCGGCCCCGCGGTCGGCCATCCGGTCTACGGCGGGTTCGTCGAGCTCGACACGGAGGACGGCGAGCCGGCTGCCGGTCTCGAGCCGGTCGAGCTCCCCGAGCTCGACAACGGGCCGCACTTCTTCTACGGGCTGCAGTGGTGGTTCTTCGGCCTGCTCGCGATCGTCGGGTTCGTCTACCTCGCCTACGACGAGTGGCGCGGTCGGCAGCGCGCGGAGGAGTCCACGCGCGAGAAGGCTGCGAACGAGCGCACCCGCAGGCGCGCCGAGAGGAACGCGAAGAAGCAGGCGGTCCGTGCGGCCTACCAGCGCGCCTACGCCGAGGAGCGTCGCGAGCGCGACGACCGTCAGGCTCAGAGCGAGCGAAGCATCCCGCCGTCGACCGGCACCATCGCCCCCGAGACGAAGGAGGACGCGGGCGAGAGCAGGAACGCCGCGACCCGTCCGAACTCCTCCGGCTCGCCGTAGCGGCCCAGCGGGATCGTCCGGACCGTGGCCGCCTTGGCGGCCTCGGCGTCGCCGGAGAGCGCGTCCAGCTCGGCCACGCGCTCGGTGCCGACCCGTCCGGGCAGCAGCCCGTTCACACGCACGCCGGCCGGTCCCAGCTCGTCGGCCAGCGTCTTGGCGACCATCGCCAGGCCCGGGCGCAGGCCGTTGGAGATCGCCATGTCCGGCAGGGCGGCACGGACGCTGGAGGAGAGCACGAAGGCCAACGAGCCACCGGGCGGGAGCGCAGCGCCGATCTCGCGTCCCAGCCGCACCGCGCCCAGGAAGACCGACTCGAAGGCCGCGGTCCACTGCTCGTCGGTCGTGCTGCCCACCGAGCCCTTGGGGGGACCTCCCACGCTGATGAGGGCGCCGTCCACGCGCCCCCATCGCGCGCGTGCGGCGTCCAGCAGACGCGACGGCGTCGACGCTTCCGCGTTGTCGGCGCTCAGGGTCTCGACGGCGTCGCCCGCATCGCCCGCGGCCTCCCGCAGCGCATCCTCGCTGCGCCCCGAGAGCACCACCCGCGCGCCCTCCGCGACGAGGACGTCAGCGGTGGCGCGGCCGAGGCCGCGGGCCCCGCCGGTGATGATGAAGACGCGGTCGCTCAGTCCCAGATCCATGCAGCAGACCCTAGCCCGCGGTGTCAGGCCAGCGTCGACCGCAACCGGTCGTCGGGAGCGTCGCTCTCGAGGAACTGGGTGCGGTACAGGTCGGCGTACAGGCCGCCCTCCGCCAGCAGGCTCGCGTGGGTGCCCCGCTGCACGACGCGGCCCTCGTCGACGACGAGGATCTGGTCGGCGTGCCGCACGGTCGACAGCCGGTGCGCGATCACCAACGAGGTCCGGCCCTCGAGTGCGGCGTCCAGTGCCCGCTGCACGGCCGCCTCGGACTCGCTGTCGAGGTGCGCGGTCGCCTCGTCGAGGACGACGATCGCCGGAGCCTTGAGCAGCAGCCGGGCGATCGCGAGCCGCTGGCGCTCACCACCCGAGAGACGGTAGCCACGGTCGCCCACGACGGTGTCGAGGCCGTCGGGGAGCGCACCGACCAGGGTCGCGACCTGCGCCGCGCCGAGTGCGTCCCAGATCTCCTGGTCGGTGGCGTCCGGCCGCGCGTAGAGGAGGTTGGCGCGGATGGTGTCGTGGAACATGTGCGCGTCCTGGGTGACGTAGCCGACGGCGTCCTCGAGCGACTGGAGGGTCACGTCGCGCACGTCGCGGTCGCCGACCCGGACGACCCCCGATCCCACGTCGTAGAGGCGGGCCACGAGGTGCGTGATCGTCGTCTTGCCCGCCCCGGACGGTCCGACCAGCGCCACCATCTGGCCCGGCTCGGCCGTGAACGTGATGTCGGTGAGCACCGGACCGGTGTCGCGCGACTCGGTCCGCGCGACCGCCTCCAGCGACGCCAGCGAGATCTCGTCGGCGCGCGGATAGGCGAACGCGACGTGGTCGAACTCCAGCCGGGCTGCGGACGGCGGCACCACATCGGCGTCCGCCTTCTCCCGGATGAGGGAGGGCAGGTCGAGGACCTCGAAGACCCGCTCGAAGCTGACCAGGGCGGTCATCACGTCGATCCGGACGTTGGACAGGCTCTGCAGCGGACCGAGCAGCCGCAGGAGCAGCGTCGCGAGCGCGACGAGCGTCCCGATGGTCAGGGTGTCGTCGATGACGAGCTGGCCTCCCACGCCGTACACGAGAGCCGTCGCGAGGGCGGGGACCATCAGCATCGACGCCGCGAAGATCCGGGTCAGCAGGGAGATCCGGACCCCGAGGTCGCGCACGGTCGCAGCCTTGGCGGCGAACAGTGCGTCCTCGTCGCCCCGGCGACCGAAGAGCTTGAGCAGCATCGCTCCCCCGACGTTGAAGCGCTCGGTCATCGCGTTGCCCATGTCGGCGTTGCCGTCCATCTGCTCGCGGGTCAGGCCGGCCAGCCGACCGCTGACCCACCGCGACGACAACAGCATGAGCGGGAAGACCGCCAGGCAGAGCAGTGTCACCTGCCAGCTCAGGGCGAGCATCGCGATGCCGACCACCACCACGGAGATCGTGCTCGCCACGGTGCTGGACAGGGTCGAGGTGAAGGCGCGCTGGGCGCCGATCACGTCGTTGTTGAGCCTCGAGACCAGAGCGCCGGTCTGGGTGCGGGTGAAGAACGCGAGCGACTGGCGCTGCACGTGAGCGAAGACCTGCGTGCGGAGGTCGAAGATCAGGCCCTCGCCGATGCGCGAGGACAGCCAGCCCACCCCGACCGAGAGCACCGCGCTGATCAGGGCGACACCGACCATCGCCAGCGCGAGCGCGACCACCAGCGAGCTGTTGCCGGCGCCGATGCCGTCGTCGATGATCCGCTGCGCGAGCAGCGGCGAGACCACGACCAGCCCCGCGTCGAAGACGGTCAGGACCAGGAAGATCGCGATCAGGCGCCGGTGCGGTCGGGCGAAGCCGAGCACGCGGCGGACGGTGTCGAGCCCGATCCGGTTGTGGACCACGCTCCGGTCCGATCGCAGGTGCCTCCAGGCGGCACCCGCCCCATGCATGCCGGACATCGGCGCCTCCCCTACTGCATCAGTGCTGCGAGCTCCCGGAACCGCCGGGTCTGGGCCTCGCGTTCCAGGCGGCGCTGCTCGTCGAGGCTCCGATCTCGAGCCCCCTGGAGCAGCGTCTTGGTCTCGCGGACCGCGCCGGCCATCGGTGCGGTCAGGGCCGCGGCGAGGTCTGCGACGGTCGCGTCCAGCTCCGCAGCCGGCACGGCGGTCAGCGCGAGGCCGATGTCGACGGCCTCGATCGCGCCCACCATCCGCGCGGTCGCACAGATCTCCAGCGCCCTGGCGTATCCAACGCTCTCGACCAGCGGCTTTGTTCCCGTCAGGTCCGGCACCAGGCCGAGCGCGGACTCCTTCATGCAGAGCTGGGCGTCGTCGGCGACCACCCGCAGGTCGCAGGAGAGTGCGAGCTGGAAGCCGGCACCGATCGCATAGCCCTGCACGGCAGCGATCGACACGAAGCGGGGGTCGCGCAGGAAGGTGAAGCCCTGCTGATAGTCATCGATCGTCGCCGAGACCTCGTCGTCGGACTTGCCGAGCAGGCCGGCGACCGACTCCTCGCCCGAGGTGCTCGTCGGGTCGAGCATGCTCCGGTCCAGGCCCGCCGAGAACGACTGTCCGCTGCCCCTCAGCACCACGACTCGCACGTCGTCCGGGATGTCACGCCCGATCGCGGCCAAGGCCCGCCACATGGTCGGTGTCTGCGCGTTGCGGACGTCGGGACGGTGCAGCGTGATGGTGGCGACGGGGCCGTCGACGGCGTACTGGAGGCCGGCGGCGGCGAGGGTCTCGGGATCCATGGCCGAAGCCTAGGACGGCCCGGATGCGACCACTCGGCCGAGGGCCGGCAGCGGCCCGCCCACCGGCACCGACACCGGTCTCAGGCGAGCGACACCAGGTCGGCGTACTCGTCGCTCCAGAGATCCTCGTCACCGTCCGGGAGCAGCAGCACCCGGTCCGGCTCCAGGGCGAGGACCGCGCCCTCGTCGTGCGTGACCAGGATGATCGCGCCCTCGTAGGTGCGGATCGCGGCCAGCACCTCCTCCCGCGAAGCGGGATCGAGGTTGTTGGTCGGCTCGTCGAGGAGCAGCACGTTGGCACTGGACACCACCAGGGACGCGAGAGCGAGCCGGGTCTTCTCCCCGCCGGAGAGGACCTTGGCCGGCTTGTGGGCGTCCTCGCCGGAGAAGAGGAAGGACCCGAGGACCGAGCGCGCCTCGGTGTCGGTGAGCTGCGGCGCCGCGCTCTGCATGTTCTCCAGCACCGTGCGGCCGACGTCGAGCGTCTCGTGCTCTTGAGCGTAGTAGCCGATCTTGAGCCCGTGCCCGGGCACCACGGCCCCGGTGTCGGGCTGGTCGACACCGGCGAGGATCCGCAGCATCGTGGTCTTCCCCGCCCCGTTGAGGCCGAGGATCACGACGCGTGAGCCCTTGTCGATGGCCAGGTCCACGTCGGTGAAGACCTCCAGCGAGCCGTAGGACTTCGACAGCTCGGCGGCGGTCAGCGGCGTCTTGCCGCAGGCGGCCGGGGCCGGGAACTTGATCCGCGCGACCTTGTCGCTCTTCCGCTCCCCTTCGAGCCCGGCCATCATCTTCTCGGCCCGCTTGAGCATCGACTGGGCAGCGGTGGCCTTGCTCGCCTTGGCCCGCATCCGGTTGGCCTGGTCCGTGAGGGTCTTGGCCTTGGTCTCGGCGTTGCTCCGCTCGCGCTTGCGCCGCTTCTCGTCGGTCTCACGCTGCGTGAGATAGGCCTTCCAGCCCATGTTGTAGAGGTCGATCTCGCCGCGATTGGCGTCGAGGTGCAGGACCCGGTTCACGGTCTCCTCGAGCAGCGCGTTGTCGTGGCTGATCACGATCAGGCCGCCCTTGTGCGCCTTCAGGAAGCCGCGCAGCCACACGATCGAGTCCGCATCGAGGTGGTTGGTGGGCTCGTCGAGCAGCAGCGTCTCGGCGCCCGAGAAGAGGATCCGCGCCAGCTCCACGCGGCGGCGCTGACCGCCCGACAGGGTCTTGAGCGGCTGCGTGAGGATGCGCTCCTCGATGCCGAGGCTCGACGCGATGATCGCGGCCTCGGACTCCGCGGCATAGCCACCCCCGGCGTGCAGCTCGGCGTCGGCGCGCTCGTAGCGACGCATCGCCCGCTCGCGCACCTTCACGTCGTCACTGGCCATCTCGGCCTCGGCCTGCCGCAGCCGACGTACGGCGTCGTCGAGTCCGCGCGCCGACAGGATCCGGTCGCGGGCGAGGACCTCGGGGTTGCCGATCCGAGGGTCCTGCGGGAGGTAGCCGACCTCGCCGGTGGACTGCACGGAGCCGGAGGCGGGCAGCGCCTCGCCGGCCAGGATCTTCGTGAGCGTGGTCTTGCCGGCGCCGTTGCGACCGACCAGACCGACCTTGTCGCCTGCGGCGACGCGGAAGCTGACGTTCTCCATGAGCAGGCGTGCGCCAGCACGGACTTCGAGCTGGTGGGTGGTGATCATGACTGGGCTGATCCTAGTTGTGGGTACGGTCCGTTCTGGCATCGGCGGCAACCGCCGACGGAGGAGGACTGATGCGGTTCAACCCCAAAGCACGCCTGAGCACCCGTCGGATGGGCGACTCCGGTCGATCCGGTGCCCGCGGCAGCAGCCGCAGCAGCGCCGGTGGAGGCGGTGTCCCGATCCCAGGTGGCCTCGCCGGCGGTGGTGTGACCGGTCTCATCGTCGTCGCTGTGATCGTCGGGATCAGTCTGTGGCTCGGGGGCGGGCTCCCCGGAGGGATCGGTGGTGCCGGGTCCGCCGGCTACGACACCGCTCGGATGTCGGAGAGCGACCGCTACGAGCAGTGTGAGACCGGCGCGGACGCCAACAACAGCGTCGACTGCGCTCGGGTCGCGGTCGAGAACTCGCTCTACGACTACTGGTCGGACACGATGTCCGCACAGTCGTCGGTCGCCTTCAAGCCCCAGCGACAGCTCCAGACCTTCACCGACGGCGTCTCCACCGCCTGCGGCCAGGCATCCGCCGCGGTCGGGCCGTTCTACTGTCCCGCCGACCAGACGATCTATCTCGACACGACCTTCTTCGACGACGTCCTCGAGCAGCAGCTCGGCGGACCCGACGGCGGATTCGTCGAGCCCTACGTGCTCGCCCACGAGTACGGCCACCACATCCAGCAGCTGATGGGCACGATGGGCCGGGTCCGTACCCAGCAGGGGCCGCGCAGCGACGCGGTCCGCCTCGAGCTCCAGGCCGACTGCTACGCCGGCATGTGGGCGGGGGCTGCCACCTCGACCGAGGACGAGGACGGTCAGGTGCTCATCTCCGAGCTGACCGAGCGCGACGTCCAGGAGGCGATCGGTGCGGCGGAGGCGGTCGGGGACGATCGGATCCAGTCCGCCGGAGGCGGATCGGTCGATCCGGACTCGTTCACGCACGGCTCGGCGGCGCAACGGGTGGAGTGGTTCCGCACCGGTTTCGAGGCCGGCTCTCTCGCTGCGTGCGACACCTTCGCCCCCGGCGCGCTGTAGAGCTAGCTCTCGAGCAGCGCCTCGAGGTGCGGGAAGGTCCGCTGCAGGGCACGCAGGTGCGGAGCGACCGCGGGGTGCCGGAACTTGCCCGCCAGGGCTCCTTCTCCCCCGGCGACCCGCGCGAGGGCCCACTCGGCCCGGTTCAGCACCGTGTAGACGGCCGTGATCCGCGCCCCGAGCGTCACCTCGTCGCGCGTGGCCAGCCCCGGCGGCATACCCATCAGGTAGGCGTCGAGCAACGGCTCGAGCTCCTCGCGCGCGGCGAGGGCGTAGTACCCGAGGTCGCCTCCGACCGGACCCGTGCCGAGCATCGCCCAGTCGATCGCGACCACGTCGTCCGAGTCGCGCCCCGGCAGGTTGGCGGGCACCGCGTCTCCGTGGGTGGGCACCTGCACGAGAGCGTCGGCCGCCGACAGCAGCTCCGCCCGGCGGTCCCAGAGCTGGTCGGCCACGTCGGCGATGGTCGTCCGGGCGAGCGTGCGCCAACCGCCGTGGCGCTCGACCCGGACCAGCCGGTCCCGGAGCTGGTTGCGAGCCAGCCAGGGCTGCGGAGACAGGTGGCCACCGGCGAAGCGACCGAGGGCGTGCGCGACGAAGAGCCCACTCGTCGCGGCGTCCTCGACCCACTCCTGGGTGATGGTGACGCCGCCCTCGTCCTCCTCGACCGCGGACATCCGAGGTGCCCGCAGGCCCGGGGTGTCGACGACCAGGTCGGCCGTGATCACGTCGGCGGGGCGACGCCAGTAGGCGAAGTGGCGCGGGTCCGACAGCTCGTCGGGATCGTCGTCCTCGGGCGCAGCGATCCGCTTCACGACGACCGCCTGGTCCCCGAAGGCCGCGCGCCAGACACCGACGGTCGACCCGCCGGCACCACCGGGGAGCGCGACCCACCCGGGCTGGGGCTGCCACATGTCTCGCACGCTAGTGGATGTCGCGCCTCTGGAAGCCGACCTGGCCCGCGACACTCAGGAGCGCGGCCGCACCGGTGAGCGCGAGCAGGGGCGGCCAGGAGAAGTCCTGGGCGGGAACCATCGGCACGTGCTCGAACGGCGAGACGTCCTGCAGCCACTGCGGCAGCTGGAAGAGATCGCCGAAGAGCATCACGACGACGACCAGTGCCAGCGGCGCCCACGCGAGCACCGTCCACCTCGGCAGCACGCCGAAGAGCAAGCGGGTGAGGCCGCTGAGCACCAGGACCGCGGGGGCGTACTGCACGACGGGCCAGGTGAGGTCCCAGGCGGTGGCGCCGTCACCGGTGACGAGCAGGTAGCCCAGGCCGAGGCCCACCCCGGAGGCCACCAGCACGCAGGCCGTGCCGCCGACCGTCATCGCGACGTGCCCGAGCAGCCACCGCCGGCGGGGCAGCGCGGTCGCCATCAGCACCTCCAGATGGGTGCTCTCCTCCTCGGCTCGCGGGCGCAGCGCCGAGGAGATCGCGAACCCTGAGGCGATCACGGCCAGCATCAGGATCGCGGTGCCGTAGAAGCCGGTCACCAGATCGCCCCCGGACTGGACGAACAGCTCCTGGGTGGCGTCGGAGTCCCCGAGGAGCGAGTCGACGTCATCACCGATCGCGCCGTAGGCGAGGCCGGCGAGGAGCAGGCCGGATGCCCAGCCGATCACCGACCCGCGGTGCAGGCGCCGAGCCAGGCCCGCCCCTCCGCCGAGGCCCCGGCTCGATCCGCCCGGTCCGGCCCGAGCGGCGAGGAGCCCGGAGCCGTAGTCGCGGCGCGCGAACAGTGCGTAGGCCGCCCACACGGTGGCTCCGGCTCCGGCGAGCATGAGCAGCACCGGCCACCAGCGCAGCCCGGAGAACTGGTGCATGGCCTGGTACCAGCCGATCGGCGAGCACCAGCTGAGCACGCCGTTGCCGACGTCGCCGATGGCGCGCAGGACGTAGGCCACGCCGATGACCGCACCGGCGATCCCGTACGCCGAGCGGGTGCTGCTGGTGAGCTGGCAGGCGACCAGCGCGGTGCCGGTGAACACCCAGCCGCAGGCGGTCAGCCCGAGCCCGAGGCCGAAGGAGTCGGCCGCCGCGAGCCCGTAGGCGGTGAGGCCGACGGAGACCACGATGCCGAGGACGAGGTTGGCGATCGCGGCGACCAGCACCGCCGCAGTGGTCGGCGCGTAGCGGCCGACGGCCGCGGCCCGCAGCAGCTCGTCGCGGCCGCTCTCCTCCTCAGCACGGGTGTGCCGGCCGATGAGGAACATGCTCATCAGCCCGGCGACGATCGCGCCGAAGGCGGTCGTCTGCCAGGCCGTCTGGCCGCCCAGCGTGTCGAGCGCCCGCGGCGGGCCCGCCATGGCGACGAGGGCGGCGTTGCCCTCAGCGCCGGCCGCCGCGGCGTCGTACTCGGCTTGGGTGGTGTAGAGCTGGTCGACGCTGTAGACCGTCGCCAGGTAGAGGCCGAGCCCGCCGAGGATCCACCACAGCAGCATCCATCGGTCGCGGCGCAGGTAGGCGAGCAGGAAGAGCCCGGCGCCGGTCATCGCTCGTCCGACCCCTCGTCGTCGCTGTAGTGGCGCAGGAAGAGCTCCTCGAGCGTCGGTGGCTGGCTGACCAGGCTGCGCACGCCGGCGCCGACCAACACGCCCAGCGCGGTGTCCAGATCGGCGGCGTCCACCTGGAACCGCACCCGGGAGCCCTCGGCGACCAGGTCGTGCAGGCCGGGGACGCGGTCCAACCCCTCGGGGGTGCGCTCGAGCTCGGCGGCCACCGAGGTCCGGGTGAGGTGGCGCAGGTCGGCGAGCGTGCCGGACTCCACGATCCGGCCGGCGCGGATGATGCTGACCCGATCGGCGAGCTCCTCGACCTCCGCGAGGATGTGGCTGCTCAGCAGCACCGCGTGCCCGCGGTCGCGGAAGGCGTCGACGTAGCCCTGGAACACCTCCTCCATCAGCGGGTCGAGGCCCGAGGTCGGCTCGTCGAGCACGAGCAGGTCGACCTCGGACGCGAGCGCGGCGACCAGCGCCACCTTCTGCCGGTTGCCCTTGGAGTACGCCCGCCCGCGCTTGGTGGGATCGAGCTCGAAGGCGTCGATCAGCTCCCGGCGTCGGGCGGGGTCGATGCCACCCCGCAGGCGGCCGAGGAGGTCGATGACCTCGCCGCCGGTGAGGTTCGGCCAGAGGTTGACGTCGCCGGGGACGTAGGCGAGCCGGCGGTGCAGCTCGGCGGCCTCGGTCCACGGGTCGGCGCCGAAGAGCCGGAC
>JBAWHI010000092.1:0-10814 GCA_049593675.1 Nocardioides sp. | reverse complement strand
TGGAGAAGCAGCAGGTCGAGGCGCTGGCCGAGCGGATCGACGAGCTGCTCGACGAGGTCATGGGGAGCAGCCCCGAGGAGCCCGTGATCCCTGCCGTCGCCCCCCTGGGGCTCGAGGACTCCGAGCCGCTGGAGCAGCCGATCGAGGAGGAGTTCCGCGCCGGCACCATGACGCTGTCCTGGGACCCTGCCGACCAGCGGGTCGTGATCGAGGTCTTCCCCTACACCGAAGCGGCCGTGGTCGCTCCGGACCAGCGTGATGAGGACTTCGAGGAGCCGGAGCCCGACGAGCTCCTCCTGGTCCGGATCGCGGCCGGACCGGCGCGGGCGTTCGTGAAGCGCGCGGAGCAGGTGCTCGAAGCCGGTCGCCCGAGCTGCCCGTTCTGCGGGAACCCGATCGATCCGGAGGGCCACCTGTGCGTTCGCGCGAACGGCTTCCGGCGCCGGGATCCGTGACGGAACAGTCGGCTCCCGACCTGGTGGGGGGCGAGCTCGAGCTGCACGGCCGGATCATGCCGGCCTCCAACGCGACCTTCGTCGGTGAGATCGACGGGGTGCGCGTGGTCTACAAGCCGGTCGCGGGGGAGCGGCCGCTGTGGGACTTCCCCGACGGCACCCTGGCCGGCCGGGAGCGTGCGGCGTACCTGGTCTCGGTGGCGTTCGGCTGGGACGTGGTGCCCGAGACCTGGCTGCGCGACGGGCCGCACGGCGTGGGGATGGTGCAACGCTGGCAGGAGCCGGACGACGGGCAGGTCGCGGTGACCCTGGTCCCCGAGGGTGAGGTGCCGGACGGCTGGAGGCACGTCTTCGACGGGCTGGACGGCCAGGACCGGCCGATCTCGCTCATCCACGAGGACTCGGCCGCACTCCGGCGGATGGCGATCTTCGACGTGGTGGTCAACAACGCCGATCGCAAGGGCGGCCACGTGCTCGAGATGGCCGACGGGCACCGCTACGGGGTCGACCACGGCGTGACGTTCCACGTGGAGCCCAAGCTGCGCACCGTGCTGTGGGGCTGGCTCGGCGAGCCCCTGACCGCGGCCGAGGTCGCCGTGGTCCGGGCGGTCGGCGTCGAGACCCGGGGGGCACTGGGTGAGGCGCTCGCCGAGCACCTGACCGATCGCGAGCTCGAGGCGCTCGAGCGCAGGTGCGACCGGTTCGCCGATGCCGCGGTGATGCCCGAGCCGCGTGGCGAGTGGCCCGCCATCCCCTGGCCACCGTTCTAGCCGACGCCACCCGACTGGATAGGCTCTGGGCATGCGCGCCTGGCTGTCCCCGGACCTTCCCACCCTGCCCGTCCCGGGTCCGCCGGTCGTCCTGCACGACACCGCCTCGAACGGGCCGGTCACCACGGCCCCGGAGGGGGCAGCACGGATGTACGTCTGCGGCATCACGCCGTACGACGCCACCCATCTCGGGCACGCCAACACCTATGTCGCGTTCGACCTGCTGAACCGGGCCTGGCGCAACGCCGGGCTCGAGGTCGACTACGTGCAGAACGTCACCGACGTCGACGACCCGCTGCTCGAGCGGGCGGCCAAGGTGCAGGTCGACTGGGTCGAGCTGGCCGAGCGTGAGACCGAGCTGTTCCGGCAGGACATGACCGCGCTGCGGGTGCTGGCGCCGGCCCACTACCTCGGCGCCGTCGAGTCGATCCCGATGGTGATCGAGCTCATCGAGCGCCTCGAGGCGTCGGGCTCGGTCTACCGCGTCGAGGACGACCTGTACTTCTCGGTGACGGCCGACCCGGCGTTCGGGTCCGAGTCGGGCTGGACGCGCGAGCGGATGCTCGAGGTCTATCCCGAGCGTGGGGGAGACCCCGACCGGGCCGGCAAGAAGGACCCGCTCGACTGTGTGGTCTGGCGCGGGCGTCGCGAGGGCGAGCCGTCCTGGGAGAGCCCGTGGGGGCCCGGCCGGCCGGGCTGGCACATCGAGTGCACCGCGATCGCCCAGGAGCACCTCGGTGGCGCCTTCGACGTCCAGGGCGGCGGCAGCGACCTGGTGTTCCCGCACCACGAGATGTGCGCGGGTCACGCCCAGGTCGCCGCGCCGGGGACGCCGTTCGCCCGGGTCTACAGCCATGCCGGGATGGTCGGCTACGACGGCGAGAAGATGTCGAAGTCGCGCGGCAACCTGGTCTTTGTCTCGGCGCTTCGCAACAGCGACGTGGACCCGATGGCGATCCGGCTGGCGCTCCAGCGCCACCACTACCGCGACGACTGGGAGTGGACCGACGACGAGCTCTGGACGGCCGTCGACGACCTGGCCCGCTGGCGCCGGGCGCTGTCCCTCGGAGCGGGCGCACCCGCCGCACCGGTGGTGGAGCAGATCCTGGCGGCCCTCGCCGACGACCTCGACGCTCCCCGAGCGACCGCAGCGGTCGACGCGTGGGTCGCGGCCACGCTCGGCACCGACGGGCTGGCCGACACCAGCGATCCCGAGGCGGCGGTGTCGCTGCTCGCGGTGCTCGACGCTGCGCTCGGCCTCGCGGTCTGACTAGCTCTCGTCGTTGCGGCGCTTGAGGTAGCGCTCGAAGTCGCGCGCGATCGCCTCGCCGGAGGCCTCGGGCAGCTCGGTGGTGTCGCGGGTCTCCTCGAGGGCTCGCACGTAGTCGGCGACGTCCTCGTCCTCCTCGGCGAGCTCGTCGACGCCGCGCTCCCAGGCACGAGCGTCCTCCGGTAGGTCGCCGAGCGGGATGGACGCCTCGAGGAGCTCCTCGAGCTGGCCGACCAGCGCCAGGGTGGCCTTCGGGCACGGCGGCTGCGCGACGTAGTGGGGGACCGCGGCCCAGTACGACACCGCGGGGATGTCCAGCAGTGTGCACGCGTCCTGGAAGACGCCGACGATCCCGGTCGGCCCCTCGTAGGTCGACTGCTCCAGCTTGAGACGGTCCACCAGCTCGGGCTCGGTGGCGGTGCCCGTGACCGGGATCGGCCGGGTGTGGGGGGTGTCGGCGAGCAGCGCGCCGAGGGTGATGACCAGGGAGCCGCCGAGGTCGTCGACAGCGGCGAGCACCTCGGCGCAGAACTGGCGCCAGCGCATGTTCGGCTCGATGCCGCGCACGAGGATCACGTCGCGGTCCAGCTCCGGCGGCGACGCCACCGAGATCCTGGTGGTGGGCCAGCTCAGCCGGCGGTGACCCAGCTCGTCGACCGACACCACCGGACGGTTGACCTGGAAGTCGTAGAACTCCTCCGGGTCGATGGCCCCTACGACCCGCGCGTCCCAGACCCGGATGAGGTGATCGACGACCGTGGACGCTGCGTCGGCGGCGTCGTTCCACCCTTCGAAGGCCGCGATGACGATCGGTTCCACCAGGTCCGGGAGGTCCTCCATCTCGATCACCCTCCAACCCTAGTCGTCGCGGGGATTTCTCCGGGTGAGACGCCCGGTGTCACGATCTGGGATCCCGGTCCGATCCATGGACGGGGTTCCTACGCTGGAACCTCGGAGAGGAGTCCCCGTTGTCCCAGCCCCCCACGTCACATCCCCTGGCCTCGCACTGGCGGTCCGACGCCACGGACGCGCTCACCCGCGCCCTGAGCGAGCGGATCATGGTGATCGACGGGGCGATGGGCACGGCGATCCAGCGCGACCGCCCCGACGAGGCGGGCTACCGGGGCGAGCGGTTCGCCGACTGGCCGAGCGACCTGGTCGGCAACAACGACCTGCTCACCCTCACCCAGCCGGACATCATCGCGGCCATCCACCGCGAGTACCTCGAGGCCGGCGCGGACATCCTCGAGACCAACACGTTCAACGCGAACTCCATCTCGCTGTCCGACTACGGTCTGGCGGAGCTGGCCTACGAGCTCAACCTCGAGTCGGCGCGGCTGGCGCGGCGCGAGGCCGACGCCGTCGCCACCTCGGCTCGGCCACGCTACGTCGCCGGGGCCCTGGGCCCGACCACGCGGACGGCGTCGATCTCGCCGGACGTCGAGGACCCGGCAGCGCGCAACGTCTCCTTCGAGCAGCTCGTCGCCGCCTACCTGGAGGCCGCGCGCGGTCTGGTCGACGGCGGCTCGGACCTGCTGATGGTCGAGACGATCTTCGACACCCTCAACGCCAAGGCGGCGATCTTCGCCGTCGAGACGCTGTTCGAGGAGACCGGGCGCCGCTGGCCGGTGATCATCTCCGGCACCATCACCGACGCCTCCGGGCGCACGCTCTCGGGCCAGGTGACGGAGGCGTTCTGGGACTCGGTCCGACACGTCCGGCCGCTCGCGGTCGGGCTCAACTGCGCCCTCGGCGCCAAGGAGATGCGGCCCTACATCGCCGAGCTCTCGCGCCTCGCCGACACCTTCGTCTCGTGCTACCCCAACGCCGGCCTGCCCAATGCGTTCGGCGAGTACGACGAGGCTCCCGACGAGACCTCGGCGATCATCGCCGAGTTCGCCGAGAGCGGGTTCGTCAACCTGGTCGGCGGCTGTTGCGGCACCACGCCCGCCCACATCGCCTCGATCGCGGCCGCCGTCGACGGCAAGACGCGCCGCACGCCGGTGACGGTCGAGCCCGCGATGCGTCTCTCCGGGCTCGAGCCGTTCACGATCGACGAGGACAGCCTCTTCGTGAACGTCGGCGAGCGCACCAACATCACCGGCTCGGCGCGGTTCCGCAACCTGATCAAGGCCGGCGACTACGACACCGCCCTCTCCGTCGCCGCCCAGCAGGTCGAGAACGGCGCGCAGGTCATCGACGTGAACATGGACGAGGGCATGATCGACGGCGTCGCCG
Organism: Nocardioides sp.; assembly: GCA_049593675.1. Classification (GTDB taxonomy): domain Bacteria; phylum Actinomycetota; class Actinomycetes; order Propionibacteriales; family Nocardioidaceae; genus Nocardioides. The sequence continues at coordinate 6,081 of JBAWHI010000092.1, read as the reverse complement.
CCATGGATCGCTTCCTCAAGCTGGTGGCGAGCGAGCCCAGCATCAGCCGGGTCCCGCTCATGATCGACTCCTCCAAGTGGGAGGTCATCGAGGCCGGTCTGCGCTGTGTCCAGGGCAAGCCGATCGTGAACTCGATCTCGATGAAGGAGGGCGAGCAGGCGTTCCGCGCCCAGGCGCGCCTGTGCCGCAAGTACGGCGCGGCGGCGGTGGTCATGGCCTTCGACGAGGACGGTCAGGCCGACAACCTCGCCCGCCGCAAGGCGATCTGCGAGCGGGCCTACCGGATCCTCGTGGACGAGGTCGACTTCCCGGCCGAGGACATCATCTTCGACCCGAACGTCTTCGCCGTCGCCACCGGCATCGAGGAGCACGCGTCGTACGGCAGGGACTTCATCGAGGCCACCCGCTGGATCAAGGAGAACCTGCCCGGGGCGAAGGTCTCCGGGGGCATCTCCAACGTGAGCTTCTCGTTCCGCGGCAACAACCCGGTGCGCGAGGCCATCCACGCGGTGTTCCTCTTCCACGCGATCGAGGCGGGGCTCGACATGGGCATCGTCAACGCCGGCGCCCTGGTGCCCTACACCGAGGTGGAGCCGGAGCTGCGCGAGCGGATCGAGGACGTCATCCTCGATCGCCGGCCCGACGCCGCCGAGCGGCTGCTGGAGATCGCCGAGACCCACAATGTGGCGGGCGAGGTCGTCGAGGCCGCCGCCGAGGAGTGGCGGGGACTGCCGGTCGGGGAGCGGATCACGCATGCGCTCGTCAAGGGCATCGACGGCCACGTCGAAGCCGACACCGAGGAGCTGCGCCGCGAGATCGCTGCCCGCGGCGGCCGGCCGATCGAGGTCATCGAGGGTCCGCTGATGGACGGCATGAACGTCGTCGGCGACCTCTTCGGTGCCGGCAAGATGTTCCTGCCCCAGGTGGTGAAGTCCGCGCGCGTGATGAAGAAGGCCGTCGGCTACCTCATCCCGTTCATCGAGCAGGAGAAGGTCGACAACCCCGAGTTCGCGACCGCGAAGGACACCAACGGCACCATCGTCATGGCGACGGTCAAGGGCGACGTCCACGACATCGGCAAGAACATCGTCGGCGTCGTGCTGCAGTGCAACAACTTCGAGGTCATCGACCTCGGCGTGATGGTGCCGGCGCAGAAGGTCCTGGACACCGCCATCGAGATCGGTGCGGACGCGATCGGCCTCTCGGGCCTGATCACGCCCTCCCTCGACGAGATGGTCAACGTCGCCTCCGAGATGCAGCGCCAGGGGTTCGAGATCCCGCTCCTCATCGGCGGGGCGACGACGTCGCGCGCCCATACGGCGGTCAAGGTGGACGGCAAGTACGACGGCCCGGTGGTCTGGGTCAAGGATGCGTCCCGCTCGGTGCCGACCCTCGCCTCGCTGCTCAGCGACGCCCAGCGCCCGCAGCTGATGGCGGAGGTGAAGGCCGACTACGACTCCCTGCGCGAGCGGCACGCGGCCAAGCACGACCGGCCGATGCTCACCCTGCAGCGCTCGCGCGACAACCGGACGCCGATCGAGTGGGCCGGCTACCAGCCGCCCGCGCCCCGCCAGCCCGGCACCCACGTCCTCACCGACTACGACCTGGCCGAGCTGCGCGAGTACATCGACTGGCAGCCGTTCTTCAACGCCTGGGAGATGAAGGGGAAGTTCCCCGACATCCTCAACAACCCGGCCACCGGCGAGGCTGCGCGTGCACTCTACGACGACGCGATCGCGATGCTGGACCGTGTGGTAGCCGAGAAGTGGCTCACCGCCAACGCGGTCTTCGGCTTCTTCCCCGCAGCCGCCGTCGGCGACGACATCGAGGTGTATGCCGACGAGTCCCGCAGCGAGGTCCTGACCACGCTGCGCAACCTCCGCCAGCAGGGCGAGCACCGCGCGGGCGTGCCCAACCGGTCCCTCGGCGACTTCGTCGCGCCTCGCGAGACCGGCCTTCCCGACCACGTCGGGGCCTTCGCGGTGACCGCCGGTCTCGGGGCCGAGGACCGGATCCGCGCGTTCAAGGAGGAGAACGACGACTACTCCGCCATCATGCTGGAGGCCCTTGCCGACCGGCTGGCCGAGGCGTTCGCCGAACGGCTCCACCAGCGGGTCCGCACCGAGTTCTGGGGCCACGCGGACGGCGAGACACTCGACAACGAGGCGCTGATCGCCGAGAAGTACGACGGGATCCGTCCCGCGCCCGGATATCCCGCCTGCCCCGAGCACACCGAGAAGCGCACCCTGTGGGAGCTGCTCGACGTGGAGGCGACCACGGGGATCGAGCTGACCGAGAGCATGGCGATGTGGCCGGGCGCGGCGGTGTCGGGCTGGTACTTCTCGCACCCGCAGGCGCAGTACTTCGTCGTGGGCCGGATCGCGCGCGACCAGGTCGCGGACTACGCCGAGCGCAAGGGCTGGTCCCTGGCCGAGGCCGAGAGGTGGCTCTCGCCCAACCTCGGCTACGACCCCGACGACTGATCCGCAGCGACGCCCACGGCCCGGGCACTCGCGCTGGGCACCGGCACCGGTCGCGCCGGCCCTCAGGTCTCGCCGGCGAGGGCGAAGCGAGCCAGGCGCCGGGCAGCGAACCAGACGCCGCCGACCGTGAGCAGTGCGGAGGCCAGCAGGGCATAGCCCAGGCCGGTCCCGGGGTCGAGCGGGTCGGTCGAGGAGATCGCGGCCAGGACCTGCTCTGACCAGGCGCTCACCGAGACCCAGCGGACCCCGCTGAGCAGGCCGCCGAGCAGGGCCTCCCAGAAGAGCACGTAGAGCAGCCCGGCCACCACGGCGAAGCGCAGCAACGCTCCGAGGGCGAGGAACAGTGCGGTGTACGCCGTGCTCGCCACCGCGGCGGCGGCCAGGTAGCCGATGGCCCGCGTGGGATCGCCGACGTCGAGGACCAGGCCGGCGAGCAGGACCGGCAGGGCGCCGAACACGAGGGTCGCGGCCCAGGCGACGACGAACTTGCTCAGGGCGATCGAGCGCCGGTCGATCGGCTTCGCGAGCAGATAGACGATCGAGCCGTCGTCGATCTCCGGGCCGAGCACGGCGGTGGCGGCGAGCAGGGCCACCAGCGGCACGACCAGCTCGAGTCCGAGACCGCCGACGATGCCGGAGTAGGCGGTGCCGGCCCCGGCGAGCGTGCGGATCGTGGCGGTGAGCAGCACGAGGACGACCGGGAGCACGAGCAGCACGAGCCCGCGCCGGCGTCCGAGCAGTGCCTGGGCGGCGAGCCGCACGATGGTCCGGTTCACCATCACGACGTCACCAGGTAGGAGAAGACGCTCTCGAGCGACTCGTCGGTCGGGGAGACCTCGATCAGCCGGACCCCGAGGTCGCGCGCAAGGCGGGGGAGCAGCACCGCGAAGTCGCCGAAGTCGCCGACCTCGACCTCGAGGCCGCCCCGTGCGGCGAGCACGACCCCGACGACGCACTCCGCCGCGATCAGGGCCGCGGCCAGGGCTCGGTCGTCCCCGCTGCGCACCAGGTAGCGGGTCGGGCGGTCGGTCATCAGGGCGCGGATCGCGCCGAAGTCGCCCGACGCCGCGTGGCGCCCGGAGACGATCACCTCGACCCGTCGGGCGACCTGCTCGACCTCCTCGAGGATGTGGGAGCTGAAGAGCACGGTGCGGCCCTCCTCGCCGAAGCGGATCAGCAGCTCCATGAGATGCATCCGCTGCCGCGGGTCGACGCCGTTGAACGGCTCGTCGAGCAGCAGGACCGCCGGGTCGTGCACCAGCGCGGACGCCAGCTTGGCCCGCTGTCGCATGCCCTTGGAGAAGGTGCTGATCTTGCGGTCGGCGGGCTCGACGAGGTCGACCACGGCCAGCGCGGCCTCGGTGGCGGCGCCGGGGTCGGCCAGAGCGTGGAGCTCGGCGTTGGCCCGCACGAACTGTCGTGCCGAGAGGTAGCCGAACGCGATCTCGCGCTCGGGCACCAGCCCGATGCGTCGATAGACGTCGGGGTTGCCCCACAACGGCGTCCCGTCCAGCACCGCGGTGCCGGAGCTGGGCGAGAGGAAGCCGGACATCAGGGCGATGAGGGTCGACTTCCCGGCGCCGTTGGGGCCGAGCAGTCCGGTCACGCCGGGACCGATCTCCACGGTGATGTCGTTGACGGCGACGACGTTGCCGTACCACCGCGAGACGCCGTCGAGCGTCAGCCGACTCATCGGGTCGCCACCCGTCGGTAGCGGCTCACGAGCACCGCCAGGGCGCCGACCACGACCAGAAGGCTGACCGCGACGTACGCCGCACTCATCGCAGGTCCGGTGGGGGCGGCGATCGCCTGGTCGAGCCCGGAGATGACGTCGACGTCTCCGGCGTAGAGCGACATCGGCGAGAGGAGGCCGGCCACTTCGCCGACCCGTGGGGCGTCCGCCTCGAAGACCGCGACGCTCTGGACCACGCTCAGCACGGCATACCCGAACAGCACCACGCCGATCGTGCCGACGATCGCGAAGCCGCGGCGCACCGCGAAGGCCCCGAAGAGGGCGGCGGTGCTGCCCAGCATGGCGGCGAGCAGCGCGATCGAGACGACCGCCCGCGCCAGGTCCGCGGTCTGGTCGACGACGTCCAGGGAGGCGAGCAGGGTGCCGACGTACATCACCAGGACCGGCGCCATCAGGAAAGCGAAGATGGCGGTGACGATCGCCCCCCATCGTGCGAGGACGTAGCCGGTCGCGGAGAGCGGTCGCGCCAGGTAGAGGGAGATCGTGCCGTGCCTCAGGTCGTTGCTGAGCAGCACCGGCCCGAGCGAGGCCGCGTAGATCGCGGTCAGCACGCTGGTCGTCAGGGCGTACGGCGCGTAGCCGAGCGGCAGGATGTCGAGCCCGAGGAACGTCATCACGCCGACGATGATCAGCGCGGGGAAGAGGTTGAGGGCCACCAGGGTGAACGGCAGGATCTTGGACCTACCCGAGCGGCCCAGCCCGAAGGCGTGGCGGAGCGAGGCGACGTAGAGGGCACGGGCGATCTCGCCGTGACCGAGGCGAGCACCGCCGTAGCGGCGGTAGCCGATGTCGTGGATGGCGCCGGCGGGTCGTCGCACGTCGCTCACGGCGAGACCTCCTCGCGGAAGACGTCCTCGATGCGCCGGTGGTCGGGGACGATGCGCACCAGGCCGAGACCGAGGTCGGCGACGACGTCGCGGACCCGGTCGTGGACGCTGCGGGCCTCGCCCGGGGCCGGCGGCAGGACGGCCACGAGGCCGCCCCGCGGCTGGCAGTCGAAGCCATCGGCGGCGAGAGCCCGGCCGAACCGGTCGCGCTCGCTCGCGCCACCGAGCACCTCGACGAGCAGGGTGCCGGTGGTGTCCAGGAAGTCCCGGGTGGCCGACGATCGCAGCAGCCGTCCGCCGTCGAGCACGACGACGTGGTCGCTGACCCGTTCGAGCTCTCCCAGCAGGTGGGAGGTCACCAGGACGGCGATCCCGAAGTCGTGGCCGATCCGCTGGACCAGCTCGAGCATCGTGTCGCGTGCGGCGGGGTCCAGGCCGTTCGTGGGCTCGTCGAGCAGCACCAGCGACGGGTCGTGGACGAGCGCCTGGGCGAGCTTGGCCCGCTGCTTCATGCCGGTCGAGTAGCCGCCCATCACGCGGTAGCGCTCCTCGGCGAGCCCCACATGGCGCAGCACGTCGGCTGCTCGCTCTCGCGCCGCGGTCTGGGGGAGCCCCGACATCCGGGCCATGTGGACGACGAACTCGCCGGCGCTGACGTCCGGCGGCAGGCAGTCGTGCTCCGGCATGTAGCCGACCTCGGCCCGGATGGCCGCTCCGGCGGTGGCGATGTCGTGGCCGAGGACCCGCGCGGTACCGCTGCTCGGAGCGAGCAGGCCGAGCAGGATCTTGATCAGCGTCGACTTCCCGGCGCCGTTGGCTCCGACGAGCCCGGTGACGCCCGGTCCGATCGTGACCTCGAGGGCATCCAGCGCGACGACCGAGCCGTAGTCCTTGGTGAGCCCCTCGGTCGCGATGACGGGCGGTGATGGGGGCACGTCCGCGACAGTACCCGCGTGAGCGGCGACTGTCGGAGGGCTGTGCCACCCTGCGGATCGACGGCTTCAGCGGTGGGCCGCAG
>JBAWHI010000091.1:0-19095 GCA_049593675.1 Nocardioides sp. | reverse complement strand
GAGCCGATGGCGGTGGTGGTGATCACGACCTTCGACCTCGACGAGTACGTCCACGCGGCCCTGCGCGCCGGAGCCCGCGGGTTCCTGCTCAAGGACGCCGGCCCCGACCTGCTCGTCCAGGCCGTGCACGCCGCGGCCCGCGGCGACGCCCTGATCGCTCCCAACATCACGGCCCGGCTCCTGGCCGCCTTCGCCGACCGGCCGACGACACCGCCTCGTCAGCCGCTCGAGGCGCTCACCGCCCGCGAGGAGCAGGTGCTCCTCGCGGTCGCTCGCGGTCGCACCAACGCCGAGATCTGCGCCGAGCTCCACATCAGCCTGAGCACGGCGAAGACCCACATCGCGAGCCTGATGGCCAAGCTCTCCGCCCGGAACCGGGTGGAGATCGCGATGTGGGCCTACGAGACGGGCCGCGTCCCTCGGTGAGGCCGAGTCGGCGCAGTCTGACCCGAGGAACAGGGTCAGACTGCGCCGGCTCGGCGTCGCGTCAGTCCTCGGACTTGCCGTCGTCCTGGCGGGAGGAGATCAGGTCCATGACCGAGGAGTCGGCGAGGGTGGTGACGTCGCCGACCTCGCGGTGCTCGGCCACGTCGCGCAGCAGGCGGCGCATGATCTTGCCCGACCGGGTCTTGGGCAGCTCGGGGACGATCATGATCTGCCGCGGGGTCGCGATCGGCCCGATCTCCTTGCGGACGTGCTGGCGCAGCTCCTGCACGATGTCCTCGCCACCGTCGCCGGCCTCGTCGCGGAGGATCACGAACGCGCAGACCGCCTGGCCGGTGTCCTCGTCCTTGGCGCCCACGACGGCGGCCTCGGCGACCTTGGGGTGGGAGACCAGCGCGGACTCGATCTCGGTGGTCGAGAGGCGGTGGCCCGAGACGTTCATGACGTCGTCGACCCGGCCGAGCACCCACACGTCGCCGTCGTCGTCCTTCTTCGCGCCGTCGCCGGCGAAGTAGAAGCCCTCCCTGGCGAAGCGGGACCAGTAGGTGTCCTTGAACCGCTCGTCGTCGCCCCAGATGGTGCGCAGCATCGCGGGCCACGGCTCGGTGAGCACGAGGTAGCCCCCCGAGCCGTTCGGGACCGCCTGTCCCTCCTCGTCGACGACCTCGGCCGCGACGCCGGGGATGGGGGTCATCGCCGAGCCGGGCTTGCCGTGCGTCACACCGGGCAGCGGGCTGATCATGATCATGCCGGTCTCGGTCTGCCACCAGGTGTCCACGACCGGGGTGCGGTCACCGCCGATGACGTGGCGGTACCAGACGTACGCCTCGGGGTTGATCGGCTCGCCCACCGAGCCGAGGATCCGCAGGCTCGACATGTCGAAGCGGTCCGGGATCTCGCGGCCCTGCTTCATGAACGAGCGGATCGCGGTGGGCGCGGTGTAGAAGATCGTGACGCCGTAGTCCTCGATGATCTGCCACCAGCGGCCGCGCTCCGGTGAGTCCGGCGTGCCCTCGTACATCACCTGGGTCGCGCCGTTGGCGAGCGGGCCGTAGACCATGTAGGAGTGCCCGGTGACCCAGCCGATGTCGGCCGAGCACCAGTAGACATCCGAGTCGGGCTTGAGGTCGAAGACCGACCAGTGCGTGTACGACGTGCCCACGAGGTAGCCGCCGGTGGTGTGCAGGATCCCCTTCGGCTTGCCGGTGGTGCCGGAGGTGTACATCACGTAGAGCGGATGCTCGGCGTCGAAGGCCTCCGGGGTGTGCTCGGTCGAGGCCGCCCCGACTGCGTCGTGCCACCACACGTCGACGGCGTCGTCCCAGCCCTGCTCGCCCAGGTCCTGGCCGGTGCGTCGGACCACGAGCACCTTCTCGACCTGGTGGCCGTTGTCGGCCGCCTTCGCGCGTGCCTCGTCGACGGCCGGCTTCAACGCCGACGCGGAGCCGCGGCGGTAGCCGCCGTCGGAGGTGATGACGACCTTCGCCTGGCAGTCCTCGAGCCGGGACGCGAGCGAGTCGGCCGAGAAGCCACCGAAGACCACGGTGTGGGGCGCGCCGATGCGCGCGCAGGCGAGCATCGCGACGACCGCCTCGGGGATCATCGGCAGGTAGATCGCGACCCGGTCCCCGGCCTCGACGCCGAGCCCGATCAGCGCGTTGGCCGCCTGGCAGACCTCGTCCTGGAGCTGGGCATAGGTGATGTCACGCTTGTCCTCGATCGGCTCGCCGACCCAGTGCAGGGCGACCTTGTCGCCGCGGCCGGCCTCGACGTGCCGGTCCACGCAGTTGTACGCCGCGTTCAGCCTGCCGCCGACGTACCACTTGGCGAACGGGGGGTCGTCCCAGTCAAGGACGCGGTCCCACTTCTGCGCCCAGTCGAGCCGCTCGGCCTGCTCGGCCCAGAAGGCCTCGCGATCCTGTGCGGCGCGCTCGTAGGCCTCCGCCGTCAGGTTCGCGTGCTCGGCGATCTCGGCCGGGGGCTCGAACCGGCGGTCCTCCTTGAGGAGGTTGGACAGGGTCTCTTCGCTCACGTCGTCTCCTGCTTTCTGTGGTGGCACAGGCCTGGTGGTGGCTCTGATCACACTAGGGCGGGACTCCAGACGGGGCGACAGCCCGCCCCCGGCAACTGCTGGGAGCGGGCCGCCACCCTGCGGGTCCCCCCGCCGATCTCGATGTCAGGCGATCGCGTCGCCCTCGGCGTGCTTCGCGACCAGCTCGGTCCGTCCGGGGTAGCGGACCTCCTCGACCAGCGCCTGCATCTTGGGCGAGGGCTTCGGAGTGAACTGCGAGACGATGATCGTCACGGCGAAGTTGATCAGCATGCCGATCGTCCCGAACCCGGTCTCCAGGATGCCGAAGATGCCGTCGCCATTGCCGTAGATGTCGATCGTCCAGATCATGTAGGCCATCGTCGTGACCAGCCCGGTGATCATGCCGGCCGTGGCCCCCATCGCCGTACAGCCCTTCCAGAAGATGCCGAGCACCAGGATGGGGAAGAAGCTGGCGGCCGCCAGCCCGAAGGCCAGGGCGACCACTTGTGCCACGAACCCGGGTGGGTTGATGCCGAGGTAGCCGGCCACGCAGATGGCGCCCGCCATCGCGATCCGGCCGACCATCAGCTGCCGTGCCTCGGTGGCCTGCGGGTTGACCCGCTTGTAGTAGATGTCGTTCGCGACCGACGACGAGATCACCAGCAGCAGGCCGGATGCCGTGGACAGTGCCGCGGCGAGCGCACCGGCCGCCACGAGCCCGACGATCGGAGCCGGCAGGCCACCGATCTCGGGGGAGGCGAGCACGATGATGTCGTTGTTGATCAGGATGTCGGAGTAGCCGACCGTCGTGTCGGAGCTGAGCTCCGAGATCGGTGCGCCGTCGGCCTGGGTGATCAGTCCGACGTCGGCCCAGGTGGTGAACCACGACGGCATCGATCCGATCGCGGTGCCGTTGACGTCCTCGATGATCTGCAGCTTGCTGAACGAGGCGACCGACGGGGCGGTCGTGTAGAGCAGCGCGATGAAGAACAGCGCCCACAGCGCGGAGTAGCGCGCCGCCCGCACCGACTTGGCGGTGTAGAACCGCACGATCACGTGCGGCAGGCCCGCGGTGCCGAACATCAGTGCCGCGGTGATCAGCACCATGTTCAGCATGTTGGTGCCGGTGAAGGCGTCGGTGTACTGCGGGATCCCGAGATCGGCCTGGAGGGCGTCGAGCTCGGAGAGGATCGAGCCGAACCCGATCTGGGGGATCGGGATGTCGGTCACCTTCGCCGACACCGCGACGGCCGGGATCAGGTAGGCGACGATCAGCACGCTGTACTGGGTGACCTGGGTCCAGGTGATCCCCTTCATGCCGCCGAGGACGGCGTAGAAGAAGACGATGCCCATGCCGATGATGACGCCGACGGTGGTGTCCACCTTGAGGAAGCGGGTGAAGACCAGACCGACGCCGGCCATCTGCCCGGCGACGTACACGAACGAGACGACGACGGCGGCGAGCACGGCCACCAGCCGGGCGCTCTCGGAGTAGCGGTCGCCCACGAAGTCGGGGAGCGTGTACTTGCCGAACTTGCGCAGGTACGGCGCGAGCAGCAGGGCGAGCAGCACGTAGCCGCCGGTCCAGCCCATCAGGTAGACCGACCCGGCGTAGCCGTTGCCGGCGAAGGCGATGATGCCGGCCATCGAGATGAACGACGCGGCGCTCATCCAGTCGGCCGCGATGGCGGCGCCGTTGGCAGGTGCCGGGATGCCGCCGCCGGCGACGTAGAAGCCCGCGGTGTCGGAGACACGGCTGCGGTAGGCGACGAAGATGTAGACGCTGAACGTGATGATGACGAAGAACAGCGTCCAGAACTGGATGTCGCTCACGAGTGGTGCACCTCCTCCTCGTACTCGTCGATGCCGAACTCGGCGTCGAGCTTGTCCATCCGCCAGACATAGACGGCGATGAGGATGACGAAGGTGATGATCGCGCCCTGCTGGGCGAACCAGAATCCGAGCGGGAACCCGGCGATCACGATCTCGTTGAGCTGCTCGACGAACAGGATGCCGGCGCCGAATGACACCAACGCCCAGATCGTCAGGAGCACGGCCAGAAGCCGTAGGTTGCGGCGCCAGTACTCCTGGCGCTGAGTGTCATCCATGCGTGCCTCCTGGGGGCAGGCTGAGCGGGCTGCTGAGCAGGAACTGGGCGGCACGCAATCAGCGCGGTGAACCGGCGGTCAAGGCGCTGCTGTGACGCTGGTCACTTCATGCGGCGGACGGTGCGGATTGCTCGCCCAGCGGTCCGAGCGGGCCGTCCGAGGCGGGCGGGAACCCGCTGGCGCCGCGATCGCGACCGTTCGTCGCGCGGAAGCGACCGCTGGTCGCGTCGGCCGGGCCGGTTCGTCGCCCCGAGACGGAGCGGAGGCCGGCGGGGCGTCCGTACAGTCGGCGCATGGCCACGACGTCCACGCCCTCCGGCCCGTCTCCGGTGGAGACCCGACCGAACCCACGACCGCGGGTCGACCCGGCCCGCAAGATGCTGGGCGGTGCGGTCCTCATGGTCGTGCTCGGGTCCTTCATGCCGTGGGTGGACACCGCCGTCGGCTCGATCTCCGGGGCCCGCGGCGCCGGGCTGTGGACCTTCTACGGCGCGATGCTCGGCCTCGCCGGGGCCCTGATCCCGGCGCGTCGGGTCGCCGGGATCCAGGCGGCGATCATGGCCGTGGTGGCCGTGGGTCTGACCGGCTGGCAGGTGGTCCACCTGCTCACGCTGGTCGGTCTCGGTGGCTGGATGGTCGGGCCCGGCCTGGTCCTGGTCTTCGGTGGCGGCGTGCTCGCCGGCGCGGCCGCCCGGCGCCTCCTCGCCCGCGCCTGAGCTCACCGCCGGCGCTGCGCGCACCCGGGTGCGCACCGGTGCCTGGGTGGGAGCGCGTCAGTCGCGGTCCACGTCCCACCGGCGCGCTCGACCCGACACCGCGTCGGTGACGGAGCCGGCCGCTGTCATCGTGATGGTGATCCTCGGAGCCCAGACCTTCGTGACGCAGCTGCCGCGGACGATCCGCTTCAGCCCACGGCGGGGAGCCCCGGCGAAGGCATGGCCAACGACGTCGTGCGCGAGTCGGCGCAGAGTCGCTCGACCTCTCGTCACCGACGACTCCCGCAGGGTGGCGGTGACGCCGAGCTCGGCGATCCGGCGCTTGACGCCGACCGGGATCTTCGAGCTGGTGACGATCCGGCGGGAGCTCCAGCTGCCCAACCGCGACCGCGTCGCCCCGGAGGCCTTGGCCCGGGCCTGCTTGATGCCGCGCTCGAGGACCGCGCTCCGGTAGGTCCAGTCCAGGCACGACGACCAGCTGCCGCTGACGCGGACCCCCGCTGCGCCGCTGCCGGTCCGGGTCTCCCTCGGCTCGGAGCCGCCGTCGTACCGGAGCCCCATGCCGATCCCGGCCATCGCCTTCGTCACGCGAGGGGGAGCCGTCGTTGCCGCCGTCGCCTCGCCCGGCCGCTCGACGGTGACAGTGTCCCCGTCGCTGCAGAGCTCGACGCCGACCAGAGCGAACCGCAGGACCTGCGGCCCGTTCTTGAGGGATGCGCCGTACGACGCCTCTCGGGTCGAGCACCCAGGGGCGACGTCCTGCTCCGTCCACACCGCGACCCGGTCGTTGCCGAAGTCGGCCACCGCGACGTCCCCGTCGCTGGGGTCCAGGGCGACGCTGCGCGGCTGCAACAGCCGGCCCGGCCCCGAGGCGCCGAGCAGCTGCACCACGTCGCCGCTCGCGTCGAGGGCGATCACCCGGTCCTGGCCGAGGTCGGTGACCCACGTCAGCCGGTCGGTGCCGGAGCCGGTGACCTGGAGTCCGGCCGGAGCGTCCACGGACGGGGTGGTGCCGGGGCCGAGGACGGTCTCGAGCAGAGCGCCGCTGACGGAGTAGCGCTCGACGCGATCGTTGCCGCTGTTCGAGACCAGGACCGTCCCGTCGGTGTCGACCGCGATGCCTTGCGGCCTGCTCCTGGCGACCGCGCCGGTGATCGGGATGACGAGCAGCTCCCTGCCGCTCGCGTCGAGGTGCACGACGCGATCCTTGTTGGTGTCGGCGACCCAGAAGCCGCCCGAGCCGTCGAGCGCGATCTGGTGCGGGCGGCTGAGCGCGCCGTCCTCGCCGCGGATCTTGCGGATGAAGTCCCCGTCCGGGCTGAAGACGTCGATCCGGTTGTTCTCGCTGTCGGTCACGAAGACCTCGTCACCGCTCACCAGCACGTTGCGCGGGAAGATCATCGACCCGTCGCGGGGCCCGTAGCTGCCGCGCTGCCAGGCGAAGCTGCCGTCGGCGTTGAACTTCTGGACCCGATGGTTGAACCAGTCCGCGACGTACAGCTCCCCGGACGGGCCGTAGCCCAGCCCGAACGGACCGTTGAAGCCCCCCGGGGCCGGGCGTACGCCGGCCACGGTCTCGGACAGCGTGGGTGTCGCAGGGCTTCCATCCCAGATCGTGATCCGGTTGTTGAAGGTGTCGCAGACGGCGACGTCGTCGGTGGCCGGGACAGCGGTGACGCAGTGGGGCGAGACGAACTGGGTGTCCGCACTGCCGTAGGCGTCGACCGGGGTCGCGCCGAGCGGCGTGCCGGCCAGGCTCAGGTGCTGGATGCGGTAGTTGAAGGCGTCGCCGACCCACAGTCCGCCTGCGCCGTCGGCGGTCACCGTCCGGGGCGACTTGAACTGGGCCGGCCCGCTGCCTCGGGAGCCGAACGAGTCGTCGCAGGCTCCGGTGCCGGCATCGAGCAGGACGATCCGGTCGTTGTCGGTGTCGGCGACCAGGATCCGCCCGTCGTCGGTGACGCCCACATCGCGCGGTCGTGAGAATCCGACCCCGTCGCAGGCGTCCTGGGTCCACGTGGAGGCGCTCGTGTCCGACTTCGCGTAGGCACGGACCTCGCCGCCGTAGGTGTTGGCGACGTAGACGTGCGTGTCGTCCTGGTCCAGTCCGTACGGCTGGCTCAGCCCGGTGATGGGAGACCCCAGGTTCGCTCCCGAGGTGCTCAGGCGCAGAACCCGGTTGGCGCCGGTGCTCAACACCCAGAGGCTGTCGGCCGCGACACTGTCCAGCACGACATCGCGCGGATCCTTGAGCTCCGGGGTCGCGATCGGCGAGACGGCACCCGTGCCCGGGTCCATCGACACCAGCCGGCTGCCGGCGGAGTCGGCGACGTACCAGGTGTCGGCGTCGGCGATCGCGACGCCGGCGGGGTAGATCGAGGCCCGGCCACCGGGATCGGAGATCTGGTGGTCATAGACCCACCTGTCGCCGGGGGGCGGTGGCGGCGGGGGCGGCGGCTCGGTGGTGGGAGGCTCCTCGAAGACCTGGACCCGGTTGTTGTAGGTGTCGGCGACGTACATCTTGTTGTTGCCGAAGGCGAGGTCGTGCGGGTCGAAGAACTGGTGGTCACCGGTGCCGATGCTCCCGAAGCCGTCGCCGATGTCGACGAGGTCGTCGGAGAGATGCACGAGCCGGCTATTGCCGGTGTCGGTCACCCACACGGATCCATCGGGAGCGACCTCGAGACCCTGGGGGCCCGCGAGGCCGGTGCCGAAGGTCGCCAGCGGCGCCCCGGCGAGGGTGAGCTTCTGGATGCGGTCGTTGCCGGTGTCGGCCACGTAGATCACGTCGTCGGTCACGGCCACGCCCATCGGATCCTGCAGCTGCCCGGCCGCGGAGCCGGGGCCGCCGATCGGTGCCAGGAACGTCTCGGTCGCGGGGTCGAAGCGCATCAGCCGGTCGTTGCGGGTGTCGGCGATCCAGACCACGCCGTCGTCGGCGACGTCGGCGTTCGACGGATAGTTGAGCTCGTCTCCACCGTCGCCGGACGAGCCGTAGGACTGGATGGTCGGGCGGGTCGCGAGGTCCGCCGGGAAGCTCTCGATGCGTCCGCCGCGGGTGTCGAGAGCCCAGACCCGGCCGTTCGGGGCGACGGTGAGACCCTCGGGCCAGGAGAAGGTCGCCGGCTGCGTGCCACGCGCGCCGACCTTCGTGACGTAGTCGCCCGCCGCGGTGAACCGCTGGACGCGGTGGTTGAGGCGGTCCATCACATAGACGTGGCCGTCCGGAGCGACGTCGACGGCGTACGCCTCGCTGAACCCGGGAACCGGCGGCTCGGCGCCCTCGATCGAGCGGACCGAGCTGCCGTCGTCTGGGTCGAAGACCTCGATCCCCGCGCCCCAGAAGTCGGCACCGTAGACCAGGCCAGCGGAGTCGACGGTGACCCGACGCAGATGGTTGAAACGACCCGCGTCCACCGGTGGGTCGGCGCACGGTTGCGGGTGGTTGTCGCATCGACCTCCGAAGGGCGGCAGCCACACCGGTGCCGGTCCGCTGATGTCCCAACGAGCGACCCGGCCGTTGCCGGTGTCCGAGACGTAGGCGGTCTCCCCGTCCGGACTCCACGCCACGTTGTAGGGGAAGTTGAGCTGGCCGTCCCCCGAGCCGTTGATGGCGCCGTCGCCGAGCACGAACGCCGGCGTCGTGTCCCAGGTCAGTCCGTCCGCAGACACGTCGTAGACGCGGATCTGGTGCTCGCGGTACGCCGTGATCCAGAGGCGGCCGTCCGGTCCTCGCTGGACGTCGCGCATGGCGTGGGCGCCGAGCTCGTTGCCGGTCGGTGACGTCCAGAGCCGGGTCCCGGTGGGGCTGTAGGCCTTGATGAGCGACTGGCCCGTCGACGCGACCAGCAGCACCTCGTTCACGGAGTCCCAGGTGACTCCGATGGGGGTGTTCAGGGTCTCCGCCCCCTGCGCCAGCCCGCCGGCCTTCCACCGGAAGACACCGTCCGGGTCGAACGCCTGGATCCGGTTGTTCTCCGCATCGGCGACGTAGATGTTCCCGTCGTCGTCGACTGCGACGTCGCGCGGGCTCGCGAACTGCCCGTCCCCGTCGCCGTACGCACCGAACTCGTCGAGCTTGGCGCCGGTCAGGCTGTAGATCAGCACCCGGTCGCGTCCGGTGTCCGCCACGATCAGTCGGTCGTGGACGGCGTCGTACTGCTCGCCCGAGGGATACATCGCGCCGAGGGACGGCCCGGCCAGGGTCCCGAGGAAGGCCGGAGGCTCGGGGGCGGCCGCCGGGGCGCTCGCCGCGGACGGGGTGGTGGCCAGCACGATCGGCGCCAGGAGCGACGCGACCAGCGCGCCGATGCTCAGCGCGACGCTTGCCCGTCGCGGGCGATCGAACGAGCCGGTCGGCCGGGTGGATCTCATGCGTGGGCACCTCCGGATGCCCCCGGCGGTCTGGGCCGTCCCCCGGCCCGAGTCCTCACCCCGAGGGCTGACCCGCGGAACTCTTCGGCATCGACCCGGCGCCGGCCGGTCGAACGCCGCGAGATACCCGAAAGTGGGGAGCGACGCTCACCCGCGGTCGAGCTCGAGCCCCTCCGGGGCGTGCAGCCGCGTCATCAGCCGCCCGGTCGCCGGTGGCACTCGCGCAGCGGTCAGCAGGGAGACGACCACCATGGTCAGCACCGCGAGCGGCACGGTCCAGGCGGCCGGCTGCCCCATCAGCACGTCGGCCCAGCCCTCCGGAGTGCCGACGACGACGGTCCAGCCGATCGCGACCGACGACCCGATGCCCCCGACCGCCAGGCCGGCCAGGGCTCCGACGTCGGTCAGGTGGCGCCACCAGATCCCGAGCAGCAGCAGGGGGCAGAAGGTCGCGGCCGCCATGGCGAACGCGAGGCCGACGGCCCGGGCGACCCCGATGCTGGGGACGAGGAGCGCGACGGCGCAGGGGACGGTGACCGCGACGACCGCCCCCAGCCGGAAGGCGGCGACCCCGCCGAGCCGGCGGCCGGCCCACCAGGCCCGGCCCGTGACGTCCTGGCTGAGGACACCGGCAACGGCGATGCACAGCCCCGACGAGGTGGAGAGGAACGCCGCGAAGGCGCCCGCGGTCACCACCGCCGTGAGGACCTCGCCGAGCATCCCGCCCACCATGATGGAGGGGAGCTCGAGCACCAGCGCGTCGGACCGGCCGGGCGCAGCGAGCTCCGGCGCGTAGATCCGGCCGAGGGCGGCGTAGACCGGCGGGAGCAGGTAGAACGCGCCGAGCAGGACCAGCACCACCAAGGTCGTACGGCGCGCGGCGCGCCCGTCGGGGTTGGTGTAGAAGCGCACGACCACGTGCGGCAGGCCCATCGTCCCCAGGAACGTGGCGATGATCAGCGAGTAGGTGACGTACAGCCCGCTGAGACCCTCGGAGCCGAGCGCCGCCGACCACTCCTCGCCCAGCGGCACCCGCGGGGCGCCGTCGCCCAGCCAGACGGAGAGCAGCACGAGGGCGGGCACCAGGAGCGCGGTCAGCTTGAGCCAGTACTGGAAGGCCTGGACGAAGGTGATGCTCCGCATCCCGCCCGAGGTGACGTTGGCGAGGACGACCAGGCTCACGATGACGGGCCCGGCCCAGGTCGGCGCGCCGACCGCGAAGCGCAGGGTCAGCCCCGCGCCCTGGAACTGGGGGAGCAGGTAGAGCCACCCGATCGCCACCACCAGCAGCGAGCAGGCCGACCGGACCGCCCGCGAGCCGAGCCGGGCCTCGGCGAAGTCCGGGAGCGTGTAGGCCCCCGACCGTCGCAGGGGCGCGGCGACCAGGACCAGCAGCACCAGGTAGCCGGCCGTCCAGCCGACCGGGTACCAGAGCATGTCGGCGCCGTTGAGCAGCACCAGCCCCGCGACGCCGAGGAACGACGCGGCGGAGAGGTACTCGCCACCGATCGCGCTCGCGTTCAGGCGCGGGTGCACGGTGCGGGAGGCGACGAAGAAGTCGCTGGTGGTCCGCGAGAAGCGCAGACCCCACGTGCCGATCAGCAGGGTGGCCGTCGTGACCAGGATGATCGCGACGATCCCCGGGGCCGCGTGCAGGTCGGGGCTCACCGTCCGTCCTCGGGCCGCGGGTCCTCGCGGTCGGGCGACACCGCCGACAGCAGCTCGGCGAAGTCGCGCTCGTTGCGCTCCGAGCGACGGATGTAGGCCCAGCCGAGCACGACCAGCGCCGGATAGACCAGCGTGCCGAGCACCAGCCAGGACAGGGGAATCCCCAGCACGTGCAGCGCGGCGAGGCCGGGGAACAGGTGGAAGATCAGCGGCAGCATGCCGACGGTCAGGGCCAGCACGGCCAGGATCACCAGGGCCAGGCGTAGCTGCTCGCGCACCAGCGAGCCCATGTACATGCCGCCCAGCGGGGTCTGCTCGCCGATCTCGGAGGAGCGGGCCACCGGCGTACGTCGTCGCGGCGGCCCGGTCACGCGGACCCGCTCGGACGGCGGCCCCTCTCCCTGGGTCACGGCCCCGGCCTGGGCTGCACGGTCCGGTTCTGGAGCAGCAGGTCACGCAGCTCTCGGGTGTGGCGCCGGCTGACGCCGAGCTCGACAGGGGGCTCGCCGACCACGACCGTGCAGCGACCGCTGTCCATCCGGACCTCCCGGACGTGGCCGAGCGCGACCAGCAGGGAGCGGTGCACGCGCACGAACCCCGCGTCGGCCCACTCGTCCTCGAGCGCCGTGAGCGGGACCCGCAGCAGGTGGGCGTCGGTGGCGGTGTGCAGGCGGGCGTAGTCGCCCTGCGCCTCGACGTGGGTGATGTCGCTGCGGTTGACGAACTTCGTCACCCCGCCGCGCTCGACGGCGATCTGGGCGTCGTTGCGCTCGGCCGGCACCGGCGCGACGTCCTCGACCGCCCCCGCCACTCGGCGGATCGCCTCGGCGAGCCGGTCGGCCCGGACCGGCTTGAGCACGTAGTCGACCGCGTGGACGTCGAAGGCCTCGACCGCATGTCCCTCGTGGGCGGTGACGAAGACGATCGGCGGCGGCTCGCGGAACTGGCCCAGTACCTGGGCGAGCTCGAGTCCGGTCAGGCCGGGCATCTGGATGTCGAGGAAGACCACGTCGACCTCGCCGCCCTGGAGGATCCGGAGCCCGTCGGTCGCCGAGTCGGTCGTCAGGACCTCCCCGATCCGGGAGTCCCGCTGGAGGAGGTAGCGCAGCTCGTCGAGCGCGGGCGTCTCGTCGTCGACGACCAGGGCGGTCAGGTTCATGCCGAGGCTCACGCGTGCACCCCCGGGGCGAACTTCGGCACCCGCACCAGGACCCGGGTGCCGGCGCCCGGTCCGGTCTCGACCACCAGGCCGAAGTCGTCACCGAAGGCGTTGCGCAGGCGTCGGTCCACGTTGCCGAGCCCCGTCGAGTCCAGCTCCGTGTCGCCGGCGAGCGCGCGCCGGACGATGTCCGGGTCCTCACCCGCGCCGTTGTCCTCCACCTCGATCACACACTCCTGACCCTGGTCGCGTGCCTCGATCCGGATGTGGCCGCCCGCCTCGGCTCCCTCGAGGCCGTGCCGGACGGCGTTCTCCACGAGCGGCTGGATGCACAGGAAGGGTACGGCGACCGGCAGCACCTCGGGGGCGATCCGCAACGTCACCCGGAGGCGGTCGCCGAAGCGGGCCTGCTCGAGCAGGAGGTAGCGCTCGATCGACCGGAGCTCCTCGGCGAGCGTCGTGTACTCGCCGTGCCGGCGAAACGAGTAGCGCGTGAAGTCGGCGAACTCCAGCAGCAGGTCGCGTGCCCGGTCGGGGTCGGTGCGCACGAAGCTGGCGATCGCACCGAGGGAGTTGTAGATGAAGTGGGGGCTGATCTGGGCGCGCAGGGCGCGCACCTCGGCCTCGATCAGCCGGGTGCGGCTGGCGTCCAGCTCGGCGAGCTCCAGCTGGCCGCCGACCCACCGGGCGACCTCGTCGACCGCGCGTGCGAGCCCGGCGGTCGCATGGGTGGAGTAGGTCTGAAGGGTGCCGACGACCCGCTCGTCGACGATCAGGGGGCTCACGATCGCGGTCCGGATGTCGCAGCCCGAGACGTCGCAGGGCAGGTCGCCCCGGTCGAACATCCGGGTGCTCCCGCGCTCGACGGTCGCGATCGCGAGGGCGCCGCTCTGCTCCTCGTGGTGCTGACCGCGGCCCTGCCACGCGAGCGCGCCGGCGGTGTCGGTGAGGGCGACGGCCGGGGTGCTGAGCAGGTTGTGGAGGTGTCGCAGGCTCCGCTCGGCGCTCTCCCGGTTGAGTCCGGTGCGCAGGGCGGGGGAGGCGAGGGAAGCGCTGTGCAGCGTGCGGAACGTCGCCCGGTCGGCCTCCGTCCCGAGATGGCGCCGACGCCACGGACGTGTCATGTCGCACATGGTGCCAGCGCAGGTCGTCCGCTGTCGTGCTCCTGCGGGCGCCGCGACGCTAGCGGAAATCGATCAGCAGGACGTCGGGATCGGCGCCGTCGTCAGTCACCGGCGCGGTCGTGAGGTCCTCGGCAGGCTGCGGGTCGGGCCGGTCCACGAGCGCGGCCCGGAAGCACGAGGCGACGTAGGGGAGCTGCATGCCGTCCATCCCGCGTCCGTAGTCGTCGTAGAACGCGAGGACCTCGGCGAGCTTGGCCGCCCGGGCGTCCTCGTCCAGGACGGCGACGTTGGACCGCGACAGGGCCAGGTCCTGGATCGACTGGCGGTCGACGGTCTGCCAGTGCCGATAGATCTGCTCCTCGACGAACCCGAAGAGGGCCGAGGCCACCAGGGGATCCGAGCTGCGCTGCTGGTCCTGGTTGCCGATGAGAGCGCCGAGTCGCTTGACCCAGGGGATCCGCTCGTCGCGCTGGTTCCACACCAGGGCGAGCCGGCCCCCGGGACCGAGCACCCGCGCGATCTCCGCCAGTGCCCGGTCGTGATCGAACCAGTGGAACGCCTGGGCGACGACCACGACGTCGAACACGCCGTCCGGTGCCGGGATCTGCTCCGCCGGCGCCACCGACGTCGGGACGTCGGGCAGCCGCTCGCGCAGCACCTCGAGCATCGCCGCGTCGGGGTCCGTGGCGTGCACGTCATGGCCGAGGGCGACGAGTGTCTCGGTGAGCTTGCCGGTCCCGGCGCCGAGCTCGAGCACGGTCCTCGGCTCGTCACCGACCAGCCACGCCGCAGCCTTGCGGGGGTACGACGGCCGGGCGCGGTCGTAGGCGGCGGCGACAGAGCCGAAGGAGCGGGCGGGATCGGTCATCTGACTCACCGTACCCGCCCACTACCGTGAGGGCTGTGAGCGCAGACCCGTTGTCCCGACTGGCCTCCCTGGAGGGCGTGCCGTCCGCCTATGCCGCTGCCCGCGACGGCATCGACGTGCTGCTGCGCGACCGCGGCCTGCGGCGTACCTCCCCCGAGACGACCGCCGAGAGTCTGCTGCGGGGGGCGCACGCGAGCGGCGCGCTCGAGGGGTCCGGCTCGTCCTTGTCCGAGGTGCGCGAGGGTCGTGGGGATGAGGTCGCAGCCGCGGCGGTGCTGGTCTCCACCGAACTCCTGTCCCTCGTCCCCGCGCTGTCGCGCACGCCCCTCCAGGCGCTGGCGCGCATCCACGCGCTCGCGGCGACCGGGCTGCCGGAGGACGAGCGTGGGCGGCCCCGTGACGGCGCCGCCGCCGAACGGCTGCGCAGCATCGGCGACCTGTTGACCTCCGGGACCACCGCCCCGGCGCTGCTCCTCGCGGCGGTCGTGCATGCGGAGCTGGCGACCGCGGCGCCGTTCGCCTCGCACAACGGGATCGTCGCTCGCGCCGCCGAGCGGCTGGTGCTCGTCGCTCGCGGGGTCGACGAGAAGTCGTTGGTGGTCCCCGAGGCGGGGCACCTGGCCCTGCGGCCGCAGTACGAGTCGAACCTGCGCGGCTATGCCGGCGGTGGCGCCTCCGGGGTGCACGCCTGGCTGCTCTATGCGCCCGAGGCCTACTCCGCCGGAGCCGAGGCGAGCCCGTTGCGGCGGGCCGCCGAGTAGCCCGTCGTCCGCGGGCGCCCTCGACCTCCTCGCGCGGCGCGCGCCGCTCCTGCGTCGCGCGGGAGTCATCGGGTCTCGAGACGCGCCGTCGCGACCTCCTGCGTCGGTCGCGGGCGCCCTCGACCTCCTCGCGCGACGCGCGCCGCTCCTGCGTCGCGGCGCGCTGCGCTCGGACATGCGAACGGCACCCGGCGTTCGAGTTCGTTGCTCCGGGTGCCGCCGCTGACACGTGAGACCGATGGCTACCAAGCGTGCAAGTGCTAACTGCTGCCTCGGGAGTATCCCGATAGGTCAGCGCCCTGTAGGAAGGGTAGATCGCCGCGTGGGTACCCGGCTCACGTGCTGTCCCTCTGGAGTTTCTGCTCCTTGTCTACGCCTCTTGACGCGGACGTTCAAGGCTTGACTTTTTGCTCAGGCGCCGAGGCGTCGCCTGCGGGCGTTGGCCCACAGAACCCCACCGACCGCGACGACTCCACCGACCGCGAGGGCGGCGAGCGTCGGCAGCGCCTGGGGCAGTGGGACCCGGGACCGGAGGGTCACGGGCTTGGTGAAGACCAGCACCGGCCACTGCTTCTCGGCGGCGATCTTGCGCAGCTCCCGATCGGGGTTGACGGCGAACGCGTGGCCGACGACCTCGAGCATGGGGACGTCGGTCACCGAGTCGCTGTAGGCGTAGCTGTCGGCGAGGTCGTAGCCGCGCTCGCGGGCCAGCTCCTCGATCGCCCGGGCCTTCTCCTCGGCGTAGGCGTAGTACTCGATGCCGCCGGTGTAGCGGCCGTCCTCGATCTCCATGCGGGTCGCGACGACCCGGTCGGCGCCGAGCATCTCCGCGATCGGGCCGACCACCTCGGCGCCCGAGGCCGAGACGATGACGACGTCGCGTCCGGCGAAGTGGTGCTCCTCGATGAGCGAGACGGCCTCGTCGTAGACGAGTGGGTCCACGACGTTGTGCAGGGTGTCCGCGACGATCTCGCGGACGGTGGCCACATCCCATCCGGCGCACAGCTGCGACATGAACTGCCGCATCTTCTCCATCTGGTCGTGGTCCGCACCGCCGACGAGGTAGACGAACTGCGCGTAGGTCGATCTCAGGACCGCGCGCCGTGAGATCAGGCCGCCGGCCTGGAAGGGCTTGCTGAACGCGAGTGTGCTGGACTTCGCGATGACCGTCTTGTCGAGGTCGAAGAAGGCCGCGGTCGGGCGAGACGCCATGGGTCGATCGTAGGTGGTGGCGACCCACGGACTCTCCACAGGCGGCGTTTCGATCGCCATTGTCCACAGGGACTCCGAGGGCGGGTGCCTGCAGCGGGAGGCGCGGGAACCATCGACGCATGGCCGCTCCGCTCCTGATCACCCGAGACCGATCCCTGCTCGACGAGCTGCTGCGCCTCGCGGCAGCGGCGGGTGTGACTCCTGACGTCGCGGACGACGGGGGTGCGGCCCTGAGGGGCTGGTCCGCCGCGCCGGTGGTGCTGGTCGGCGCCGACGCGGCCGAGGAGCTGGCCCGGATCCGACCGGCGCGCCGGCCCCGCGTCTTCGTGGTCGCGTGGGGCACGGTGCCCGACGAGATGTTCCGGGTGGCCATGGAGATCGGGGCCGAGAGCGTCGCCCGGCTGCCACGCTCGGAGGCCTGGCTGACCGAGCTGATGACCGATGTCGGGGAGGGGGATCCGCAGACCGAGGGTCTGCTGATCGGTGTCGTCGGGGGCAGCGGCGGGGCGGGCGCGACCACGCTGGCCTGCGCCCTGGGTCAGGTCGCGGCGCGACGGGGACGTGCCGTCGTGGTCGACGCGGACCCCCTCGGACCCGGGGTCGACCGGGTGCTGGGCCTGGAGGAGCGCGACGGCGTGCGATGGGACGGACTCTGCGAGACGACCGGACGGCTGAGCGCCCGTGCGCTCCGCGAAGCACTGCCGCGTCGCGAGCAGCTCGGGGCGCTGAGCTGGCGTCCGGGCCGGCCCGGCACGCTGCAGGCGTTCGCTGTCCGCGAGGTGCTGTCCGCGGCCCGGCGCGGCCACGACCTGGTCGTCGTCGATCTGCCCCGCTCGCCCGACCCGCTGCTGGACGAGGTCGCCGCGCGGTGCGACCGCCTGTTGATCGTCGTGGTGCCGACCGTGGCGGGTGTCGCCTCGGCTGTCCGGGTGTGCGCCCGGCATCCCGACCCGACGACGATCCGGCTGGTGGTGCGAGGCGCCGGCATCGCGCCGCACGCCATCGCCCGGGCGACGGGGGTCCCGGTGCTCGAGACGATGCCGGACCAGCGCGGTCTCGCCGAGGCGATCGATCTCGGGCTCGGGCCGGTGCGCTCGCGTCGCGGATCGCTCGGGCGGGCGGCCGGCGCGATCCTCGACCAGCTCGTCCTGCTGCGGTCGGCCGCCGCATGAGCAGCGATCGATGAGCGTGGGACTCGCCGACCTCGAGGCGGTTCGCGACCGGCTCGCCCGGACCCCGGGCGAGCTCACCCCGCACCGGGTGGCGGAGGCTCTGCGCGAGAGTGGGCGTCCCGTCGGCGACGCGACGGTGCTGGCCGTCTACGAGGCGCTGCGGCGCGACGTCGTGGGCGCCGGCCCGCTCGAGCCCCTGCTCCGCACCCCCGATGTCACCGACGTGCTCGTGAACGGGCCCGACCACGTGTTCTTGGACCGGGGATCCGGCTTGGAGCCGACGGCGGTCCGGTTCCCCGACGAGGAGTCCGTGCGGCGGCTCGCCCAGCGGCTCGCTGCCCTCGGCGGGCGGCGCCTCGACGATGCGACGCCGTACGCCGACCTCCGGCTGCCCGACGGCACGCGGTTCCACGCCGTGCTGGCCCCGCTGGCGCGCCCCGGGACATTGGTCTCGCTGCGGGTCCCGCGCGCTCGGACCTTCACCGTGGACGAGCTCGTGGCGGCCGGCACCCTGACGTCCGATGTCGCCCGGGTGCTGGGCGGGATCATCGACGCACGCCTGGCCTTCCTGATCAGCGGCGGCACCGGCTCGGGCAAGACGACGCTGCTCGCCGCGCTGCTCTCGCGGGTCGCGCCGCAGGAGCGGATCGTCGTGGTCGAGGACGCCAGCGAGTTGCGCCCCGACCATCGCCACCTGGTCGCACTGGAGGGTCGTCCACCCAACCTGGAGGGCGCCGGGGCGGTCGAGGTGCGCACCTTGGTGCGCCAGGCGCTGCGGATGCGCCCGGACCGTCTGGTCGTCGGCGAGGTCCGTGGCGCCGAGGTGGTGGACCTGCTGGCCGCGCTGAACACCGGTCACGAGGGAGGCTGCGGCACCCTGCACGCGAACTCCGCCCTCGACGTGCCAGCTCGCATCGAGGCGCTCGCGCTCGCGGCCGGGCTCGGTCGCGAGGCCGCGCACAGCCAGCTCGCCTCCGCCGTCCACGTCGTTCTCCATCTTGCGCGGGGCACTGACGGCGTGCGCCGGCTCCGCCAGATCGCCGTCCCGGATCGTCGTCCTGACGGCCTGGTCGCGATGGCGGCTGCGCTCGACGTCGACGACGCCGGCGTCGCCACACCGGGACCGGGTGCCGCCCGCCTCGCCGAGAGGCTCGCGTCGTGACGGCGGTCGCGGTGGGGTGCACGGTGCTCGCCACGCTGCTGGTGGTCCGCCCGCCGTCGCGGATCCCGACCGGCGTCGCCGGTGCACGCCCGCCCCGGATCGCCCTCCTGGTGGCACCCGGGGTCCTCGTCGCTGCACTGGTCGTCCCGCGCTACGGCGGGCTGCTGCTGGTGCTCGGCTGCGCGGCGCTCGGCGGCCTCGGGCTCTGGCGTCGCCGATGCGGACGCCGGTCGGCGGCCCGGATCTCCGGCGAGGTCCTGGAGACGTGCGAGCTGCTGGCCGGCGAGCTCGGGGC
>JBAWHI010000090.1:0-5826 GCA_049593675.1 Nocardioides sp. | reverse complement strand
AGCTTGTCGCGCTCGCGACGCATCTGCAGCAGCTCCTTCTTGGTGCGGCTGCTGCCGGCGACGTCGTCGAAGTCGACCTCGTCGAGCTCCTTGAGGCGGTTGATCCGCTGGTGCACGGTCTGGAAGTTGGTGAGCATGCCGCCCAGCCACCGCTGGTTGACGTAGGGCATGCCGACGCGGGTCGCCTGCTCGGCGATCGCCTCCTGGGCCTGCTTCTTGGTGCCGACGAACATGATCGTGCCGCCCTTGGCGACCGTCTCCTTGATGAAGGCGTAGGAGCGGTCGATGTAGGCGAGCGACTGCTGCAGGTCGATGATGTAGATGCCGTTGCGCTCGGTCATGATGAAGCGCTTCATCTTGGGGTTCCAGCGACGGGTCTGGTGCCCGAAGTGGACGCCGCTCTCGAGAAGCTGGCGCATGGTCACGACTGCCATGGAAGGTGTCTCCTTGTGTGCGGAGCACGGCACCGTTCGCGTCCGCCCTTGAAGCAGGACGGACCGGGACGTGGTCCTGTTGTTTTCAGTTGCTGCCTCCGGCGGGTGCCGGCGGCCCTGACGCCTGCGCGCGACCCCACCGTCTGATCTCTCAGACGGACTGAGGGTCGGCGCCCACGGGTGGCCGGTCCTCCGGAGGGAGGGCCGTCGCGGTCTGCAGGCGTGCGAAGTCAATCCGCAAGGATTGCTCCGATCAGAGTAGTCGGATCGCGGGGAACCAGCCAATCCGGGTACGCCGGCCCGGAGACCGTCCACCACACGCCCGCCGCGCACCGCTCTCCCCAGCCCGGCGCAGGAGCCTCGCATCGCCGCCCGCGTCTCGGCAGGGTCGGCGGATGACCACCCGCCTGGCGCTCCTCCTGACCGCACTGATCATCGGATGCTGCCCGTCCCCCGCGGGCGCGGCCGACGCCGACCCGGTGGGGGTGTGGCCCCTGGTGCCGGAGCCCGAGGTGGTGCACGGCTTCGACCCGCCCGCCGATCCGTGGGGTGCCGGCCACCGCGGGGTCGACCTGATCGGCTCCCCCGGCCAGCCGGTCCGCGCCGCCCTGCCCGGGCGGGTCTCCTGGGCCGGCTCGCTCGCGGGACGGGGCGTGGTGGTCGTCGACCACGGCGCGACCCGCACCACCTACGAGCCGGTGGGCCCGAGCGTCGAGGTCGGCACCTCCGTCGCCGCCGGCGACCGGATCGGCCGGCTCCAGAGCGTCGGCTCGCACTGCTGGCCACGCTCCTGCCTGCACTGGGGGTGGTTGGAGGGCGAGACCTACCTCGATCCGCTCCGCCTGGTCGGTGCCGGCTCGGTCCGGCTGCTGCCGCTGTGGCGCGCGGACCCGCTGCCGCTCGCCCGCGCCGGGGCGGCCGGTCCGCTGCCGTTCGTGGACCGGATCCACGGGGCCACCACGTTCGCCGGGTCCGCCCGCTGATCGGTCGTGGTCAGGCGCGCGGGTGTGCCTGCTGGTAGGCCCGTCGCAGCCGGTCGGTGGTGACGTGGGTGTAGAGCTGCGTGGTCGCGAGCGAGGCGTGACCGAGCAGCTCCTGCACCGATCGCAGGTCGGCGCCGCCCTCGAGCAGATGGGTGGCGGCCGTGTGCCGCAGGCCGTGCGGGCCGATATCGGGTGCGCCGGGGACGTCCGCGATCCGTCGGTGCACCATCGTGCGGACCGCTCGCTGATCGATCCGTCGGCCGCGCGCGCCGAGGAAGACGGCCGGACCGCTCTGCGGGCCGGCGAGCTCCGGGCGGCCGTGGCGGAGCCAGAAGTCCAGTGCGCGTGCGGCCGGACGCCCGAACGGCACCGACCGCTCCTTGCGCCCCTTGCCGAAGACCCGGGCCACGTTGCGCTCCCGGTCGAGGTCGTCGACGTCGAGACCGACCAACTCGCCGACCCGGATGCCGGTGGCATAGAGCAGCTCGAGCATCGCGACATCGCGGAGCCCGACCGGGCTGCCGTCGTCGGCACGCTCGGCCGCGGCTTGGATCAGGGCGCTCGCCTCGTCGGCACCGAGCACCGGCGGCAGGGTCTGGTGCGCCTTGGGCGATCCCAGGCTCGCGCCCGCATCGGTCGCGGCACGGCCGGTGCGGGCCAGCCAGGCCGTGAACACCCGCGCCGCGGTGGCCCGACGAGCGATCGTCGTGCGGGACTTGCCCATCGTCTGCTGTTTGGCCAGCCAGCTGCGCAGGGTGCGCAGGTCCAGCGCGGCGACGTCGGTGTGCCCCAGCCGAGCGGCGTGGTCGAGCAGCCCCCCGACATCGGCGACGTAGGCCCGCACCGTGTGCGCCGTCAGGTCGCGCTCAACCGCCAGATGACGCTCGTAGTCGCCCAGGACCCGGGCCATCGGCTCGGGCAGCTGGTCGTCGCCCACCCCGTCGCTCACTCTCGGAGTCTAGGAATCGATCGCGCTCTCACTCGCGACCCGGTGCGGCGAGCCGCCACCCGTCTCGACCCTCCTGGACCATGCCGAGGCCCTCCAGGTCCAGGAGCGTGCCCCGGACCTCGAGCTCGGCGAGCCCGGCGGTGCGGGCGATCGACCCGACGCCCGCGCCGGTGACGAGGGGGACGGCGTCCAGCACCCGGAGCTGGTGGTGCTCCAGCCGGTCACGCGGGTGCTCGGGTCCACGTGGCTCGGGGGCGAGGTGTGCGCCGGCGGGGGCGATCTCCTCGAGCACCTCTTCGCCGGAGGTGACCAAGGTGGCCGCCCCCGACCGGATCAGGTGATGGACCCCCTCCGACGGCGCGCTCGTCACGGGCCCCGGCACCCCCATCACCGCCCGGTTGAGGCGACCGGCCCAGTTGGCGGTGTTGAGCGCGCCGCTGCGAGCGGCCGCCTCGACCACGACGGTCCCGGTCGCGAGAGTCGCGATCAGCCGGTTGCGAGCCAGGAACCGGATCTTCATCGGGGCACCGCCGGGCGGCGTCTCGGCGACGACCGCCCCGGTGTCGGCGATGTGCTCGATCAGCTGTCGGTGCCCGACCGGATAGATCCGGTCCGCCCCGCAGGCGAGCACCGCGACGGTCGGTCCGCCACCGACCAGGGCGCCGCGGTGTGCCGCCTGGTCGATGCCGTAGGCGCCTCCCGAGACCACGGGGCGACCGGACCGGGCCACCTCGGCGGCGAGGTCGGCAGCCAGGTCGGCTCCGTAGGTCGTCGCGGATCGGGAGCCGACGACCGCCACCGACGAGGCGAGCTGGTCGAGTCGGAGCGGCCCGCGCACCCAGAGTCCGACCGGCACTCCCCCGCGCGCTTGGAGGGACGGTGCCCGAGCGAGGTCACCGATCTGCACCGGCCACTCGGCATCGGCCGGTGTCACGAACCGGAGGCCGAGCGCGGTGGCGTCGTCGAGCACCCGCGCCGGCTCCAACCCCCGGAACCGCGCGGCCAGTCCGGGCTCGCCGCGCAGCTGGGTCAGAAGACGCTCCGGGCCGAGCGCGTCGGCGAGCGCGAGCATCCGGTCGTCGCCCGGCTCGCACACGACTGACAGTGCCACCCGTGCCAGGCGATCGTCGTCGGGGCCGCTCATCCGACCCGCTCCAGCATCGAGAGCAGGAGCGGGTCGCCGGTGCGCAGCCGCAGAGCCGTGTCCACCTCGTCGAGGCCGGGGGCCGCGACCGCGCGCAGGTCGGCGACCGTCCACGCCAGGCGGTGCACGCGGGTCGCACCACGCCGGCTCAACCGTCCGGCGTAGAGCTCGTCGTCGACGGCTCGCTGGCCGGCACGGGTCAGCGGCCACCGATCGCGCAGGACCGGTCCGGGCGCCTGCCCGTTGAGCCGCCAGCTCTCCTCGGCGTAGCGCTCCGCCTGTCGGTCCCGGGCCGCCTCGACCCGACGACGGACCGCCGATGACGGCTCGGGGGCCTCGACGAGGGTGGACCGGTCCTGCTTGCGCAGCGCAGGCAGGTGCCGCACGACGTCGACCCGGTCGGCGACCGGACCGGTGACCTTGTTGCGGTAGTCGCGGCGCTGGACCTCCCGACAGCTGCAGCGGTTCAACCGGGAATCTCCGCTGTAGTCGCCGCAGGGACACGGGTTGCACGCGAGCACGACCATCCCCCGGGCGGGGAGCGTGACCGACTCGTCGCGCCGCGCGATCGTGACCTCGCCGCTCTCCAGCGGTTGTCGCAGCGCCTCGATCACGTCGGAGCGGAACAGCGGGAACTCGTCGAGGAACAGCACCCCGGTGTGGGCGCGGCTGACCTCGCCGGGCCGGACCATCGCGGCACCACCCCCGATCAGGCTCGCCTTGCTGGCGTCGTGGTGCGGCGCCGAGAAGGGTGGCCGCACGAGCATCCCCTCGGCGGGGTCGAGGCTGCCGGCGAGCGACACGATCGCGCTCAGCTCCAGCGACTCGGCCCGGGTCAGGTCCGGCAGGATGCCCGGGATCCGCTCGGCCAGGCTGGTCTTGCCGCACCCCTTCGGCCCGGAGAGCAGCAGGTGATGGCCGCCCGCCGCGGCGACCTCGACGGCGTAGCGCGCGTCGTCGATGCCGATCAGGTCGGCGAGGTCGAGCTCCTCCATGCGCTCCTGACCGCGCCAGGACAGCAGCTTGGCGCCCGACATGGGAGCGACCTCGGGTGCCTCGGGCAGCTCCTCGTTGCGCAGCACGGCGACGACCTGACCGAGCGAGCGGACCCCGATCACGCTCAGGTCGGGGACCATCATCGCCTCGGCCATCTGCGGCTCCGGCACGAAGACGGCACGGATGCCTCGCTCGGCAGCGGCCAGCGCCATCGGCAGCACCCCGGCCGCCGACCGCAGGTTGCCATCCAGCGTCAGCTCCCCGATGAACGCCGTGTCGACCAGCGAGCCGGTCGGCACCGTGCCCGCGGCCGCGAGCACCGAGACGGCGATGGCCAGGTCGAAGTGGGTGCCGCTCTTGAGCAGGTCCGCGGGCGAGAGCAGGATCGTAATCCGCCGCGTGGCCGGCCACTCCAGCTGACTGTTGAGGATCGCCATCCGGCACCGGTCGCGCGCCTCGTTGATCGTGGTGTCGGCGCGACCGACGAGCGTCACGCCGACCTGTCCGGGCGACACGTCGGTCTGGACATCGATCAGGTGGCCGACAGCACCGTGCAGGGACACCGTGTGCGTGGTGGCGAAGGTCATCAGCCGATCCCCCGCACGTGGTCGAGCAACGAGGCGCCGCGGCGGGGGCGGACGATGCCGACCAGGTCGATGCGGATGTCGCGCACGGCGACGCCCCGCTCCTCCAGCCACCGGACCGCCAGGCGGCGCAGCCGGGCGACCTTGATGTCGGTGACCGCCTCGTGCGGGGTCCCGTAGCGCACGCTGCTGCGGGTCTTGACCTCGCACACGACGAGCACGTCGCCGTCGCGGAGCACCAGGTCGATCTCACCCGCCTCGCAGCGCCAGTTGCGGTCGAGCAGGACCATCCCCTGCTCGACCAGGTGCTGGGCTGCCAGCCGCTCGCCGTACGCCCCGAGCGCCTGGCGGATCGCCGCCGCCGTCGATGCCCGCGCCGACGTCCGCGCCGATGTCCTCGTCATGTCCTCGACCTCATGACCGCCAGCGTTCCCGGGGCCGTCGACGACGGCAGCCGGGGCCGACCCGCCCTGTGGAGAGGTGGGGCGGGCGACGTCCTGTGGACGAGAAGCGGGTCGGGTCAGCCCTTGGGCGGGTCGATCTCGGCGGGACTGAGCTCCTCGACGTTCACGTCCTTGAACGTGAGGACCTTGACGTTCTTGGCGAACCTGGCCGGGCGGTACATGTCCCACACCCAGGCATCGGTCATCGACACCTCGAAGAACACGTCGCCGGCCTCGGTACGCGCCTTCACGTCGACCTGGTTGCACAGGTAGAAGCGGCGGTCGGTCTCCAC
>JBAWHI010000089.1:0-3397 GCA_049593675.1 Nocardioides sp. | reverse complement strand
GCTGGAGCAGCAGCTGGGTGTTGCGCGCGATCCGGGCGGAGAAGTCGGTCGGCAGCGCGATCGCCTCGTCCAGCGCGTTGGTGTGCAGCGACTGGGTGTGACCCTGGGTCGAGGCCATCGCCTCGATACAGGTGCGCTGGACGTTGTTGAACACGTCCTGGGCCGTCAGCGACCAGCCCGAGGTCTGGCTGTGCGTGCGCAGGCTGAGCGACTTGGGGTTCTGCGGGTCGAACTCGCGCACCAGCCGCGCCCAGAGCGCACGGGCCGCGCGCATCTTCGCGACCTCCATGAAGAAGTTCATCCCGATGGCCCAGAAGAAGGACAGCCGTGGGGCGAACTTGTCGATCGTGAGACCGGCATCGAGGCCGGCGCGGATGTACTCCACGCCGTCGGCGAGGGTGTAGGCGAGCTCCAGGTCGGCCGTCGCACCGGCCTCCTGGATGTGGTAGCCGGAGATCGAGATCGAGTTGAAGCGCGGCATCTTCTGGGAGGTGAACTGGAAGATGTCGCTGATGATCCGCATGCTCGGCGCGGGCGGGTAGATGTAGGTGTTGCGGACCATGAACTCCTTGAGGATGTCGTTCTGGATGGTCCCCGCGAGCTGTTCCGGCTTCACCCCCTGCTCCTCGGCCGCCGCGATGTAGAGCGCGAGCACCGGCAGGACCGCGCCGTTCATCGTCATCGACACCGACATCTCGTCGAGCGGGATGCCGTCGAAGAGAGTGCGCGCGTCGTAGATCGAGTCGATCGCCACGCCCGCCATCCCGACGTCGCCACGGACCCGCGGGTGGTCGGAGTCGTAGCCGCGGTGGGTGGCGAGGTCGAAGGCGACCGAGAGCCCCTTCTGGCCGGCCGCGAGGTTGCGGCGGTAGAAGGCGTTGGACTCCTCGGCGGTGGAGAAGCCGGCGTACTGCCGGATCGTCCACGGCTGGGTCGTGTACATCGTCGGATAGGGCCCCCGGAGGAACGGGCTCAGCCCCGGGACGGTGTCCAGCGCGTCGAGACCCTGGAGGTCCTCGGGACCGTACGACGCCTTGATCTCGATGCCTTCTGGCGACATCCACGGCTCGCCGCTGAAGGTCGTCGGCACCGTGCTCTTCGGCTCGCTCATGCCAGCTTCTCCCTCGTCCGGATCAGGAACTCCAGCGCGTCGATGCCCACCGCGCAGGAGTCGTCCACGTAGTCGGCCGGCCTCCCGGCCACGATGACCCAGGTCGCGCCCGCGCCACGCAGTGCCTCGGCGGCGGCCTCGCCCCACTCGGCATAGGCCGGGTCCGAGCCGGCCAGGCACACCACAGGCTGACCGGCGTACGCCGCCACGAGCTCGTCCGCGCCCCGGGTCGGCCCGGCGACGTCGACCGCGATGCCGCCGGCGGCGAGGAGGTTGGTGGCGAAGGTCGCCCGGGCGGTGTGCTGGGCGACCGGCCCCAGGGTGGCCAGGAAGACGTGCGCGGACGGCGGATGGTCTCGCAGCGCCTCGAAGCTGGCGCCGTAGCGGCGGACCGGGTCCGGGGCGCCGGACCGCTCGGGGAGCGTCTCCCCGAGGTTCGGGAACTCCGTCACACCGGTGATCGGCCGCTTCCGCGTGGCGATGTCGGCCTCACGCCGCGCGACCGTCGCGGCGATCTGCTCGGCCAGCTGCGGTTGAGCCTCCGCCCCGTCCTCGAGCTCGCCGAGGATCCGCCAGGCCACCCCGGCCAGATCGTCGGTGAGCTTCTCGACGGCGTACGAACCACCGGCGGGGTCGGCCACGCGGGCGACGTGCGACTCGTCGATCAGGAGGTGGCTGGTGTTGCGGGCGATCCGCCGTCCGAACGCGTCCGGGCGACCGAGGGGGCTGTCGAAGGGCAGCACGGTCACGCTGTCCGCTCCCCCGACGCCGGCCGCGAAGGCCGCCACGGTGGTGCGCAGCATGTTGACCCAGGGGTCGTACTTGCTCATCATCGGCCGGCTGGTCACGACGTGCTGACGCTGCTCGCGGGTCTCGGCCTGGCTCATCTCGAGGACCCGCGCCCAGAGCCGGCGGGCCGCGCGGAGCTTGGCGATCGTCGCGAACTGCTCGTCGGTGGCGGCGTAGCGGAACTCGACCAGGGAGGCGGCCTCGTCGACGCTGAGACCGGCTTCGGTCAGGGTGCGCAGGTACGCCGCGCCGACGGCCGTCGACCAGCCGAGCTCCTGGGCGTCGCTGGCGCCGACGTCGTGGACGGTGGTGCCGTCGACGACGAAGGCGAGGATGCCGCGCTCCTGGGCGAGCCGCGCCAACTCGGCCGTCGCGTCGGCCGCGGGAACGCCGAGGTTGGTGGCGGGGTGCAGCTCTCGCGACGCGGCCCAGGCGAGGAACGCCCGCGGGTCGCAGCCGTCCAGGACCACGGGCGCCAGGTCGAGCAGCACGTCCTGGAGCAGCACGTCGTAGTCGGCGGCGCCCCTGACCCAGAGGCTGGTCACACCGCCGTCGAGGTCGACGAGCGCCTCCTCGTGGGCGAGCCTGGCGTCGGCACCGTCGACGAGCGCCCGGATGTCCCAGGCACCCTGGCGACGGGGACGCCCGGAGGTCTGGAGGTCGTCGAGCAGCGCGGCCATGCCGAGCGGGGGGACGGCGATGCCGTCGAGCGTCGTGCGGGTGAGCTTGTCCCAGACGGCCGCGTCCGGGTCCTCATCGCTCAGGCGGCGCGACTTGCGCAGCACCGCTGCGGCCTCACGCTCCCAGTCCGAGGCCGTCCAGCGGTCCTCCGGGGAGGCCAGGTCGAGGGTGCCCTGCGCCGGTTCCAGCTCCTCGGGCTCATCGAGCCCGCCCTCCACGCTCCCCTGAACGCTCCCCTGATCACTCATGGTGCGAACCCTAGGAGCGATGCGTGACCTCGGCTACCGAGTGTGACCTTTTCCGCCCCGGCCCACCGTGACCGAACTGCAACCCGATGAACCGCTCCGCGTGGCAACGCCCACCGGCCCAGCAGCGTCAGAGGGGGTGACGGCAACACGAAGGGAGCTCGGGCTATGTGCTATCTCAAGGCGGTCCTCACGCTGGCGGCGGTCACCGCGATCATCGCGGCCGGCGCCGGCCTGGCGGCGTACGCAGCCTCGCAGGTCCTGGTCGGCATGATGAGCTGAGGCACGACCGGCAGGCGGGCGACCGGCAGGGGCGTCGCCAGGAGGGGCCACCTGGCAGGGCCGTCTAGACCTCGCTGCGCCCGTCGTTGTCCTTGTTGCGGATGCCGATCTTGTTGCCGAGCCAGACGAGCGGGTCGTACTTGCGGTCCACGACGCGCTCCTTCATCGGGATGATCGCGTTGTCGGTGATCTTGATGCCCTCGGGGCAGACCTCCGTGCAGCACTTGGTGATGTTGCACATCCCGAGCCCGGCGGCGCCCTGGGCGAGCGCCCGCCGGTCGTGGGTGTC
>JBAWHI010000088.1:0-3925 GCA_049593675.1 Nocardioides sp. | reverse complement strand
TGGACCGCGATCTGCTCCGACGTCGTCAGCGGCACGAGGCGCGCCTGGTTGTAGGACGCGACGGCCTTCCCGTCGTACTCGAACGTGGTCGTGTGGACGATCCGCAGCTGCATGCTCATCGAAGGACCCCCTGCCAGGTGAGCGCCTCGGCGCCCGCGAAGTAGCGGCGCCCGACGGCCTCGGTCGCGAGCGCGCACGTGCGTTGGAGCCGCTCCATCTCCGCTGGGAGGTCGGCGAGCACGTCGCTGAGCGATCGGTACTCGAGCTCGGCGCGCATCCGGCCCAGCAGCCGTTGCGCCTCGTTCTGGAAGCCGGCCCGCTGCCCCGACTCCAGGTTGTCGACGCACTGCTCGGCCCGGTTCAGCGAGAACACCACCGACCGGGGGAACAGCCGGTCGAGTAGGAGGAACTCGGCCGCGCCGCGGTCGGTCTCCATGCCGCGGTAGGTGCGCAGGAACGCCTCGTAGGCACCGCACGCCCGCAGCGAGCTGGTCCACGGCGCCCCGCCGCTGCCGGACAGTGCGGCCGTGGCGACCAGTCGTGACGTCATGTCGGCGCGCTCGATGAACCGCCCCAGCATGAGGAAGTGCCAGCCCTCGTCGCGGGTCATCGTGGCGTCCGCGGTGCCGTTGACCAGCGCCGCCCGCTCGCGCACCCACTGGAAGACCTGCGGCGCCCGCATCGACCGGAAGTGCCCCGACGGGATGGCGCGGTAGGTCGTGTTGATGGCCTCCCACATCGGCACCGAGAGCGTCTCGCGAGCACGCCGGGCACTCTCGCGGGCGGCCCCCAGGGACGACGCGATCGAGTTGCCGGACCGGGGGTCGTAGGCGAGCTGGGCCAGCACGGCCGTGACGTCGGCGGGCAGCTCCGGCTCCTGGTCCACGCCCATGATCGAGAGCAGGTTGCGACACGTCGACTCCTCGTCGATGCCGCTCTCCTCGATCAGGAGCTGGGTCTGCACGTCGAGGATCCGCGCGGTGTCCTCCGCGCGCTCGACGTAGCGGCCGATCCAGAACATCGACTCCGCGATCCGGCTCAGCATGCCGCCTCACCGTCCTCCGGCTCGCCGGTGCTCCGGGCCTGCTGTTGTTGCTCCTGTTGCTCCTCCTGCGGCGCCGTCAGGGCGGGTCCGGCGCTCTGCGGCGTCACGCCGGGGACGGCGCGCGGCTCGTCGTGACGGGGGAGCGAGCCGGGGCCGGCGAGGACCCAGGTGTCCTTGGAACCGCCGCCCCGCGACGAGTTCACGATCAGCTCGCCCTCGGCCAGCGCCACCCGGGTCAACCCGCCGGGGAGCACCCAGACCCGGTTGCCGTCGTTGACGGCGAACGGGCGCAGGTCGACGTGGCGCGGCCCGAATTTCCCGTCCACGAAGGTCGGCACCGTCGAGAGCTGCACCACCGGCTGCGCGATCCACGAGCGCGGGTCCTGGAGCACCTTGATCCGCAGGGCGTCGAGCTCGGCGCGACTCGCGTTCGGGCCGATCACGATGCCTTTGCCGCCGGACCCGTCGACCGGCTTGAGCACCAGCTCGTCGAGGCGGTCGAGCACCTCGGCGCGCGCGTCGCTGTCGCCCATCCGCCAGGTGTCGACGTTGCGGAGCACCGGCTCCTCGGACAGGTAGTAGCGGATCAGGTCCGGCAGGTAGGTGTAGACGAGCTTGTCGTCGGCGACCCCGTTGCCCACCGCGTTGGCGAGCGTCACGTTGCCGGCCCGCGAGGCGTCGATCAGGCCGGGGCAGCCGAGCACGGAGTCGGCGCGGAAGTGCACGGGGTCGAGGAACTCGTCGTCGATGCGGCGGTAGATCACGTGCACCGGCTCGAGGCCGTGCGTGGTCCGCATCATCACCCGCCCGCGCCGGCACTCGAGGTCGCGACCCTCGACGAGCTCGACCCCCATGGTGCGCGCCAGCAGCGCGTGCTCGAAGTAGGCGCCGTTGAAGACGCCCGGCGTGAGCACCACGACCGTGGGGTCGGAGACGCCGGCCGGTGCCGCGGCCCGCAGCGCGGCCAGGAGGCGCTGGGGGTAGCCGGCCACCGGACGGATCCGGTGCTTGGCGAACGGCTCGGGCAGCGCGGCCGAGATCGCCCGCCGGTTGGTCATCACATAGGACACCCCGGACGGCACCCGCACGTTGTCCTCGAGGACGCGGAACTCGCCCTGGTCGTCGCGGATCAGGTCGATGCCGGACACGTGGACGCGGACCCCGTTCGGCGGTCGCACCCCGGCGGCCTCGCGGTGGTAGTGCGAGGACGTCGCGATCACCCGGCGCGGGATGACGCCGTCCTCGAAGACCTCGCCGGCGTCGTACACGTCGGCGAGGAACATCTCCAGCGCCTTCACCCGCTGCTGCACGCCGCGCTCGATCGTGGTCCAGGTGTCCATCTCGATCACGCGCGGCAGGATGTCGAGCGGGAAGGCCCGCTCCTCGCCGCCGATGTCGAAGGTGACGCCCTGGTCGAGGTAGCTGGCCTGCAGCGCGTCCACCCGGCCGGCGAGGTCGGGGATGGTCAGGTCGTGCAGCGACTCGCGCAGCCGCTCGTACGGCGGGCGCAGACCCGCCCCCTCGAACATCTCGTCGTAGGCCCGGCTCTGGGCGCCGTCGTAGCCCTCGAACATGGACGTCATCGAGGAACTGGTCATGGCGCGGACCATACCCATTCCGACGGGTCCGGAACGTGGCGCGAGCAGACGGGTCTAGCAGGTGGTCAGGACCTCGGCCCCGTCCGCGGTCACGAGCAGGGTGTGCTCGAACTGCGCGCTGCGCCGGCGGTCCTGGGTGACGACGGTCCACCCGTCGTCCCACATGTCCCACTCGTGGGTGCCCAGGTTGAGCATCGGCTCGATCGTGAAGGTCATGCCCGCCCGGATCACGTCGTCGTAGGCCGGGTCGTCGTAGTGCGGCACGACCAGGCCGCTGTGGAAGGCGGTGCCGATGCCGTGCCCGGTGAACTCGCGCACCACGCCGTAGCCGAACCGGGCCGCATAGCTCTCGATGACGCGGCCGATGATGTTGATCCGGCGGCCGGGTCGCACCGCCTTGATGCCGCGCTCGAGCGCCTCGCGGGTGCGCTCCACCAGCAGCCGGGACTCCTCGTCCACGTCGCCGGCGAGGAAGGTCGCGTTGGTGTCGCCGTGCACCCCGTCGAGGAACGCGGTGATGTCGATGTTGACGATGTCGCCGTCCTGCACGACCTGGCTGCCCGGGATGCCGTGGCAGACCACCTCGTTGACGCTCGCGCACAGCGACTTGGGGAAGCCGCGGTAGCCGAGCGTCGAGGGGTAGGCGCCGTGGTCGCAGAGGAACTCGTGGCCGATCCGGTCCAGCTCGTCGGTCGTGACCCCCGGTGCGACGTGGCTGCCGACCAGGTCGCGGGCCTGCGCGGCCAGCCGGCCGGCCGCACGCATCCGCTCGATGGTCTCGGCGTCCTTGACCTCGCTGCCGGTGAAGCGCGCGGGGGCCTCCTTGCCGACGTACTCCGGGCGAGGGATCGACACGGGCACGTCGCGCAGCGGGGGAGTCACGCCGGCGAGTGTAGTTTCAGGACCCATGAGCGACTTCTGGTACTGCGTGAAGCACCGCACGGTGGAGACCGACGACACGCTCTGCCCCGCCATCGACCGTCTCGGGCCCTACCCCTCCCAGGCCGAGGCCGCCCGGGCGCTGGAGACGGCCGAGGAGCGCAACGACGACTGGGACAACGACCCGAAGTGGAACGACGACTGAGGTGTCGCTCCAGCGGGCCGAGGTCTCGCCCTGGCCGTTCGTCGGCATGGGCGGCATGGCGTGCGTGTTCTTCCTGTACGCCGCCAGCGGGCTCTTCGCGCCGTGGTGGGTCGTGGTGCTGCTGCTCGTCGTCTGGGCCGCGCTGCTGCTCGTGGCCTCGGCCTGGTGGACCCTGCACCCGCGCTGGGTGCCGGGTGT
>JBAWHI010000087.1:0-4782 GCA_049593675.1 Nocardioides sp. | reverse complement strand
ACCTGAGCGTCACCGTCAAGCGGGCCGACCTCGACGAGGCCCTCGACGCAGCGAGCACCACGATGGCGCGGGTGCTCGGGGCGCTGGCCGACACGGGCGTCGCGAAGTCCGACGTCCAGACCACCGGGCTGTCCATGGCACCGGTCTACGACTACGACCCCTACGACCCGCCGACGATCATCGGCTACCGGGTCACCCAACGGGCCGACGTGCTGGTGCGCGAGCTCAAGCAGGGTGGCTCCGCGGTGGCGTCCGCCGTCGCAGCCGGCGGCAACGACGTCCGCGTCGGTGGCATCAGGCTGCTCGTCGGCGACAGCGATGCGGTGATGGCGACGGCCCGCGACGCGGCTGTCACGGAGGCGACCGCCAAGGCCGAGCAGTACGCCGCCGCCTCCGGTCAGGAGCTCGGCGACGTGCTGACCCTCACCGAGGTGCGGACCAAGCCGGTGCCGACCCCGCAGTCCGCCGACCTCTCCCGTGCTGCCGCGATGGACGCCGGGGCTCTGAAGGCGATGCCGATCCGAGCCGGCGAGGAGTCGGCCGAGGTCACGGTGAAGCTGGTCTGGGACCTCGCGGGCTAGTGTCGGATTCCCGCGGGCGGACATCGTGGCGATAGAGTGGACCGCTGGTGCCCGACGTCCGGGTGACCTCCCGATCCCGACGTACGAAGGCTGACACGCGCGCATGGCAACCACGAACGACCTGAAGAACGGCATGGTGCTCAACATCGACGGTGGCCTCTGGTCGGTCGTCGAGTTCCAGCACGTGAAGCCCGGCAAGGGCCCCGCATTCGTGCGCACCAAGCTGAAGAACGTCGAGTCGAACAAGACCGTCGACAAGACCTTCAACGCCGGCACCAAGGTCGAGACCGCGACCGTCGACCGCCGCACCATGCAGTACCTCTACAACGACGGCTCGTCGTACGTCTTCATGGACGTGCAGACCTACGAGCAGCTCGAGATCACCCCCGAGACGGTCGGCGACGCCGCCAACTTCCTCCTGGAGAACCAGGAGGCCGTGGTGGCCACCAACGAGGGCCGCGTGCTCTTCATCGAGCTCCCGGCGTCGGTCGAGCTCCTGGTCACCTTCACCGAGCCCGGCCTCGCCGGCGACTCCGCCACCGGCCGCACCAAGCCGGCCACCCTGGAGACCGACCACGAGATCCAGGTCCCGCTGTTCATCAACCAGGGCGAGAAGGTCAAGGTCGACACCCGCGACTCGTCCTACATGGGTCGCGTCAAGTCCTGATGTCTGCTCGTTCCAAGGCCCGCAAGCGCGCGCTGGACGTCCTGTACGCCTCGGAGATGCGCGGCGAGTCCGCGCTCGACGCGCTCGACCGTGCGGTCGCTGACGGCGAGGGTCCGACCAACGACTACACCGCGGTGCTGGTGCG
The DNA here is from genome assembly GCA_049593675.1 of Nocardioides sp. Taxonomy (GTDB): domain Bacteria; phylum Actinomycetota; class Actinomycetes; order Propionibacteriales; family Nocardioidaceae; genus Nocardioides. Next base: position 3,389 of record JBAWHI010000087.1, on the reverse strand, counting down.
GGGCGTCGAGGACCAGCGCGCCCGGATCGACGAGGTGCTCACCTCCTACGCCGAGGGCTGGGCGCTGGAGCGGATGCCCGCCGTGGACCGCAACGTGCTGCGCCTGGGTGCCTGGGAGCTCCTCTTCGCCGCCGACGTGCCCGACGCCGTCGCGGTTTCGGAGGCGATGGCGCTGGTGCGCGACCTCTCGACCGACGAGTCGCCGCAGTTCGTGAACGGCGTCCTGGGCAGCATCCTGCGCAACAAGGAGTCCCTGGTCTGACGGTGCCCGGTCGACCGCGCCTTGACGCCTGAGCCATGCTGGTCGCATGGCGGAGCACGAGGTGGAGCTGGTGGTCGTCGGCGCCGGACCCGGCGGTGAGGTGCTCGCGACCGGGGCGGCGAACGCCGGCCTCGAGGTGGTCGTCGTCGAACGGCACCTGGTCGGGGGCGAGTGCCCCTACTACGGCTGCGTGCCCACCAAGATGATGGTGCGTGGCAGCGACGTCGTCGCCGAGGTCCGTCGAGCGGCCGCGGTCGCCGGCGAGGCCGCCATCACTCCCGCCTGGTCCGTGGTGGCCCGCCGGATCGACGAGCAGGCGACGAGCGGCTGGGACGACACGATCGCGGTCGAGCGGCTGCAGGACGCGGGCGCGACCGTCCTCCACGGGGTCGCCCGGCTCGCGGGCACCGGACGCGTCACGGTCGCGGTCGACGGTGGCGAGCAGGTCACCTACACCGCCCGCCGCGGCGTGGTGCTCAACCCCGGCACCCGGCCGGCGCTCCCGCCGGTCGACGGGCTGGCGGAGACGCCGTACTGGACCAACCGCGACGCGGTCCGGCTCACCGAGCTCCCCGGCTCACTGGTCGTGGTCGGCGGCGGGCCGATCGGCTGCGAGCTCGCGCAGGTGTTCGCCCGCTTCGGCGTCCGGGTCAGCGTCGTCCAGCAGGGTGATCGGCTGCTCCCGGCCCACGAGCCGGACGCGTCGGCGCTGCTCGAGGACGTCTTCGTCGACGAGGGGATCCGGGTGCTGACCGGGGTCGAGCTGCAGCGGGCGTCGTACGCCGACGGCGCCTTCGCCCTGACGCTGGACTCGGGTGAGGAGCTGGTCGCGGACAAGGTGCTGGTCGCAGCGGGCCGGACCCCCAACCTCGACGACCTCGGTCTCGAGACCGTCGGCCTCGACCCGCGCGCCCGCACCATCGAGGTGGATGAGCGGCTGCGAGCGGGGGAGCGGCTCTGGACGATCGGGGACGTGACCGGCAAGGGCGCCTTCACGCATGTCGCGATGTACCAGTCGGCGATCGCCCTGCGCGACATCCTCGACGAGGACGGGCCGCCCGCGAGCTACCACGCGCTGCCGCACGTCACCTTCACCGACCCGGAGGTCGGCGGGGTGGGGCTGACCGAGCAGCGAGCGCGCGACGCCGGACTGCGGGTGCGCACGGGCCTGACCGGCCTCGAGGGGTCCTCGCGCGGCTTCATGCACGGCGCTGGAGGACATGGCCTGATCAAGGTCGTCGAGGATGCCGACCGCGGCGTCCTGGTCGGAGCGACGGCCATGGGGCCGGCGGGCGGGGAGATCCTCGGCTTCCTGGCCGTCGCGGTGCACGCGGAGGTCCCCGTGGCGAGCCTGCGGACGATGATCTACGCCTACCCCACCTTCCACCGGGCCATCGAGGCGGCGCTGTCGGACCTGTCCTGACCAGTGCGGGCCCCGCGGGGCCCGTCGTGTCGAGGCTCACGCCCGGATGGCAGGGTTTGCGCATGGCGGTTGAGGTCGACGTGGACGTCGTGGTGCTCGGGCTGGGCGCCGGAGGTGAGTACGCCGCCCGCAAGCTGGCCGAGGCCGGGCTCGACGTGGTGGGGATCGAGCGGGACCTGGTCGGGGGCGAGTGCCCGTTCTGGGGCTGCACCCCCTCGAAGCTGCTGATCCACAGCGCGCAGGTCGGCGACGACTGGTCCCGAGCCGCGGCCCGGATCCGCGAGGCCAACCACGACTGGAGCGACGACACCCACGCCGGACCGCTCGAGGACGCCGGCGTGCGGATCGTGCGGGGACGGGGGCGCCTCGCCGGCCCGGGCCGGGTCCGCGTCGAGGACCAGACCTACGTCGCCCGCCTCGGTGTCGTGCTCAACACCGGCACCGACCCGGCGGTCCCCGACGTGCCGGGACTGGCCGGCTCGCCGTACTGGACCAATCGCGAGGTGGTGCGCCAGGAGGCCGCCCCCGCGTCGCTGGCGGTGCTCGGCGGTGGGCCGATCGGCTGCGAGCTCGCCCAGGCGTTCGCCCGGTTCGGCACCCGGGTGACGCTGATCGAGGCGCAGGACCGGCTGCTGGGTCCGGAGGAGCCGGAGGCCGCCGAGTCCATCGCGCGGGTGTTGCGCGCCGACGGCGTCGATGTCCGGCTGGGAGCGGAGCTGACCGGGGTGCGCCACGAGGACGGGTTCCGGCTCGATCTGGCCGGCGACGTCGTGGCGGCCGAGCACCTGCTCGTCGCCGTGGGCCGCAGCCCGAACCTGACCGAGATCGGGCTGGAGACCGTCGGTCTCGATCCTGCGGCCGACCGGGTCCCCACCGACGAGCGGATGCGCGCGGGGGAGGGGCTCTGGGCAGTGGGGGACATCACCGGGCTCGGCGCCTTCACCCACCTCTCGCTCTCCCAGGCTCGCGTCGTGGTCCGAGACCTGCTCGGGACCGACGGTCCGTGGGCCGACCACCGGGCGGTCAGCAGGGTCACCTTCACCGACCCCGAGGTCGGGGCGGTCGGGCTCACCGAGGTCGAGGCGCGCGACGCCGGTCTCTCGGTCGCGGTCGGTCGCGCCGACATCGAGTCGTCGAGCCGCGGCTGGATCGCCGAGGTCGAGGGAGTCGTGAAGGTGGTGGCCGACACCGACCGGGGCGTCCTGGTCGGCGGGACCGTGGTCGCTCCCGCGGGCGGCGAGGTGCTCGGCCTGCTCACCGCCGCCGTGCACGCCGAGATTCCGGTCTCGTCGCTGCGCGAGATGCACTTCGCCTACCCGACCCTCCACCGCGCGATCGCGGCGGCGCTCGCCGATCTGACATCCGGTCCCGATCCGTCGCGATCAGGGGTGTGACGCCGGAGCATTCGGGGAAGGGAGTGCGTGAGCAGGACGGTCCCGCTCACGAGGGAGGCAGCGATGTCGCAGGACGCATGGAGCTCGGCCGGCGCCCGGTCGGACCACGACGACACCAGCGACCGGCTCTACCAGCCCGACGATCTCGCGCAGTACGCCGCCCGTCGGGACGCCCGCGCCACCGGTGGGGCCGGTGGTCGTCCGGATCCGCTGGGGGACCCGCTGCGCGACCCGCTGGCCGATCCACTCTCGGACCCCCTCTCCGACCCGCACCCGGGCCCGGCGGCCGGCGCGCCGACCGCCCCGATGC
>JBAWHI010000086.1:0-5444 GCA_049593675.1 Nocardioides sp. | reverse complement strand
CACCGGATGCTGCGCACCGACCTGGTCGAGGAGCTCGAGGAGACCAGCGCGATCCGGCGGATGGGCCCGACGCTGCGCCGGACGCGCGAGTTCAAGCGCGACAGCGGCATGTCGTGGCTCGGCCTGGCGAAGGACGGTCGGGCGATGCGGAAGGCGCAGGGCCGCACGCTGGGCCAGATGGCGCTCGCGGCCAACACGCCGACCATGCTCAAGGCCGGCCTCGTCGAGGGCGACACCTCCGCCGGCGTGCTCGCCAGCGGGCAGGTGGTCGGGCTGATCGACGACCTGCCCACCTGCGAGGAGCTCGTCGATCGCGTGGTCACTCGCGCCGCCGACGAGCTGCGCCGCGGAGCGTCGTACGTCCTCTAGACCGACCGCTGGTAGGCGAAGGACCGGGCGAGGACCTCGTAGCCCAGCGTCTCGTTGACACCGATCATGTGGTCGTTCGACTCGGCGTTCCAGGTGTCGATCGACTCGACCTGCGGCTGGGTCTCGACCAGCCAGCGCAGCATGTCGGTCTTCAGCAGGAGGCCGAGGCGGTGGCCGCGGTGGGCCCGCGCCACCGAGGTGTCGTGCTGGTGCGCGATCCACGGCCGTTCGGACTCGACCGCGACCACCGTGTGCCCGGCCAGCTCCCCGCTGTCGCGGCGCCGCACGCAGATCCGGTGCAGCAGGTGACCCTGCCCCGCCTGCGCCGCCTCGTACGCCGCGATCCGCTCGGGTGGGAACTCCTCGTCCTCGATGTCGAGGTCGTCGAGGGGTGCATCGTTGATCGAGGCGGTGAGCACGGCCAGCTCCTCGAGCTCCTCCGCCGGGGTCGTGCCGACCCGTCGGACCAGCTCGTAGTCCTCCGCCGCTGCGAGGGCCTCGCCGTGCAGTCGGTCCAGGTCGTCGCGATCGAGCTTCGCGAGGTACTGGCGTCGGCACACGTCCACCAGCTTCCGCTCGAAGCCGTGCCGCGCTGCGAAGGCCGGGGGTCCCGGCAGGTCCCAGCTGCTCATGCCGACCGACGTCTTGCCGTCCCCACGGGCCCGGTCCATCAGGTGCTCGAGCACGACCGTCCCGTGTCCCTGGCGGCGGTGCTCGGGGTGCACGTTGACGCCCAGCCAGGCCAGGTGGAGGTTGTCGTAGGTCGCGGTCTCGTAGAACGCGGTCGCCACGTCCGTCCCCCCAACCTCGGCCAGGAAGTGGGCCGACGGCTCGCTGTCCCAGCCGTAGCGCATCTCGCCGGCGACCTGCCTCGGCGTGCTCGGGTGCGACCAGGGCTCCTCGGCCACGCGGACCGCCTCGTTCAGCGCGCTCGTGCGCCGCACGCCGTCGGTGTCGTCCCACGTGATCTCGCGGATCTCCATGCTTCGAGGATGGCGCCGATCCGGGTCGGGCGCATCCGAGTTTCGCCGGATCGCGGATCCGACGGCCCGGTCGTCGCTCGCTTCGGGGCACCGGCGAGAATGGCGGGGTGACCGAGGATCAGGCAGGGGCGCCGGGGACCCCGAAGCCGAAGAAGCGCCCCCGCCACCTGATGGATCCCGACAACCTCCAGCGCGAGACGATCCGGAGCACCGACTCCGGCCCGATGCACCTGGAGCCCGTGCAGAAGTGGGTGCTGTCGGTCCTCGCCTTCACGACGATCATCCACCTCTCGGTGGGCCTGGTGATCGCTGCGGAGTACGTCGACGGCGACCGGCTCGACGCCCAGATCGGGTTGAACGTGATCGCGGCGGCCTTCGGGGTCGTCGCCGTCGCGGTGTTCCGCGCCATCCACCAGCTGCCGTTCCTCTCCCCCTGGTTGCTGCTCGGCGTGGCCCCGGGCCTGATCGGCCTCTACATCGTGCTCTGACGAGCGACGCTCCGCGCGACGCCGCACGACGACCGGCTAGGTTGGGCGCCGTGGAACAGCTGACGCAGGGCCAGACGCTGACGGTGCGGGCGACCCGGATCCGGGTCGGACTCGGCTGGGACAAGGTCCGCACCGCGGGTGCGCTGAGCGGCATCCCGGATGTCGATCTGGATGCCTCTGCGGTCCAGTTCGCGGACGGCGAGCTCTTCGATCTCGCCTTCTACAACAACCTGCGGACGCGGGACGGCTCGGTCGAGCATCTCGGCGACAACCAGACCGGACGCGGCGAGGGGGACGACGAGACGATCGCGGTCGACCTCGCGAAGGTCTACGAGAAGGTCGACACGATCTTCCTGCTCGTGAGCAGCTACCAGGGCCACTCGTTGGAGTGGATCCACAACGCCTACTGCCGGATCGTCGACGAGGACGATGCCGAGATCGCCCGGGTCACGCTGACCGGAGGCGTCTCGGAGACCGGCGTGGTGCTGGCCAAGCTCGTGCGCGGCACTGACGGCTGGTCGGTGCACGCGCTCGCCGAGGGCATCGCCGTCACGCTCCCGACGGAGTCACCGGCCCGGCTGAAGCGCTTCCTCTAGGTCGTGGACAGCTCTCAGAGCCGCTCGATGATGGTGACGTTGGCCTGACCGCCGCCCTCACACATGGTCTGCAGGCCGTAGCGGCCGCCGGTGCGCTCGAGCTCGTTGAGCAGGGTGGTCATCAGCCGGGTCCCGGTGGCGCCGATCGGGTGTCCGAGTGCGATGCCGCCGCCGTTGACGTTGACCTTGTCGTGGGGCGCCCCGGTCTCGCGCATCCACGCGATCACCACCGGCGCGAAGGCCTCGTTGCACTCGAACAGGTCGATGTCCTCGATCGCGAGCCCGGACCTGTCCAGGGCGTGCTTCGTGGCACGGATCGGTCCGGTCAGCATCCAGACGGGGTCGTCGCCGCGCACCGAGAGGTGGTGGATGCGGGCCCGGGGCGTCAGGCCGTGGTCGCGGACCGCGGCCTCCGAGGCGATCAGCATCGCGCTGGAGGCGTCACAGATCTGGGATGCCACGGCCGCGGTGATCCGGCCACCCGGTGCGAGCGGCTCGAGACCCGCCATCTTCTCCAGCGAGGTCTCACGCGGGCACTGGTCGGTGTCGAGCACCGCTCCGTCCGGGAGCGTCACCGGCTCGATCTCGTCCTTGAAGCGGCCCTCGTCGATCGCGGCCCGGGCCCGATCGTGCGAGGCGAGGGCGAACTCCTCGAGCTCGGCCCGGGAGATGTCCCACTTCTCGGCGATCATCTCGGCGGAGCGGAACTGGCTGATCTCCTGGTCGCCGTAGCGCGCCTGCCAGCCCGGCGACTCGGCGAACGGCGTGGAGAAACCGTACTGCTGGCCGACCAGCATCGCCGCCGAGATCGGGATCGCGCTCATGTTCTGCACGCCTCCGGCGACCACGAGGTCCTGGGTGCCGGACATGACACCTTGGGCGGCGAAGTGCACCGCCTGCTGCGAGGAACCGCACTGCCGGTCGATGGTCACGCCGGGCACGTGGTCGGGGAGCCCGGCCACCAGCCAGGCGGTGCGCGCGACGTCGCCCGCCTGAGAGCCGATGGTGTCGCAGCAGCCGAGGATGACGTCGTCGACGGCTCCCGGGTCGACGCCGGTCCGGCGGACCAGAGCGGAGAGCGTGTGCGCGGCCAGGTCGGCCGAGTGGACGCCTGCGAGTGCACCGCCACGCTTGCCGACCGGTGTGCGGACGGCGTCGACGATGTAGGCCTGGTTGCTAGGCATGGTGGATCCCCTCCAGCAGGATGGTCAGGTACTGCCGCGCGATCTCGGTGTGCGTCCGCCGGCCGCCGGGGCGGTACCAGGAGACGGCGACCCAGATCGTGTCGCGGATGAAGCGGTAGGTCAGCTCGAGGTCGAGGTCGTCGCGCAGGACGCCTGCGTCGATGCCGTTCTGCAGCAGGGTCAGCCAGACCGCGCGCGACTGCTGGTTGCGATCGGCGAGGTAGGCGAACCGGTCGAACGTCAGCAGGTAGGCCGCCTCGTTCTGGAAGATCGCGACCTCGTCACGGTGCTGGTCGATGGCGTCGAACGAGACCAGGACGGCCTGCTCGAGCTGGGCCAACGGATCGAGGTCGCCGGCGAGGATGGCGTCGTACTGCCCGAAGAGCCCCTCCTGGAAGGTCGAGAGGATCTCGTCGACCATCGACTCCTTGGAGTCGAAGTGGTGATAGAGGCTCCCCGACAGGATGCCGGCGGCGTCCGCGATGTCGCGGACGGTCGTGTTCTTGAAGCCCTTCTCCGCGAACAGGCCCGCCGCGATGGCGAGCAGCTCCGCGCGACGGGTGTTGGTCGGTACCGGTCCAGCGCTCATGACTAGGCCTGCTGACTGCTCACGGCGACGACTTCGCCGGTCATGTAGGAAGCGTAGTCACTGGCGAGGAACACCATCACGTTGGCGACCTCCCACGGCTCTGCCGCTCGGCCGAAGGCCTCGCGGCCCTTGAGCTCGACGAGCAGGTCGTCGGAGGTGACCTTCGCGAGGAAGGGGTGCATCGCCAGGCTCGGCGAGACGGCGTTGACCCGGATCCCGTGCGCCGCCAGGTCCAGCGCGGAGCAGCGGGTCAGCGCCATCACGCCCGCCTTGGCCGCCGCGTAGTGGGCCTGGCCCTCCTGCGCGCGCCACCCGATGACCGAGGCGTTGTTGACGATCACGCCCTTCGTGCCCGTCGCGACCATCCGTGCGCCGGCGGCTCGGACGCAGCGGAAGGTGCCGGTGAGCGTGATGTCGAGGACCTTCGACCACTGCTCGTCGGTCATCTCCAGGATGTTCGCGGTGCCGCCCAGACCGGCGTTGTTGACCATGATGTCGACGCCGCCGAACTCGTCGGCCGCGTCCAGGAGCGCGCCCACCTGGGCCTCGTCGGTCACGTCGCAGACCAGCTGGCGGACCCGGTCCGCGCCGAACTCCTCGGCGAGGACGGCCTCCGCCTCGGCGAGGCGGCGCTCATGGGTGTCGCTGAAGACCACCGCCCGTGCACCCTCCTCCAGCGCGCGGCGTACGACCGCAGCGCCGATGCCGGCGCCGGCCGCGGCCGTCACCACCACGACCTTCCCGGCCAGGAGGTCGTGCCCGGGGACGTAGTCGGGGGTGGGCTGCTCGGGTCGGAGGGTCGTCATCCGCGTGCCTCTCGGGGTAGGCCGAGCACTCGCTCGGCGAGGATGTTGCGCTGCACCTCGTCGCTGCCGCCGTAGATCGTGTCGGCGCGTGAGAAGAGGAAGAGTCGCTGCCAGCGATCCAGGTCGTACGGCGCCCGCGCGGTCAGTCCCGACGCACCGGCGACGTCCATCGCGACCTCGCCGAGGCGGCGGTGCCAGTTGGCCCAGACCAGCTTGAAGATCGACGCCCCGCCGGAGTCGTCGGCGGTCGAGAGACCGCGCAGCGCCTGGGAGCGCATCACGTCGAGCTCGACGCGGAGCCTCGCGAGCCGGTCGCGCAGCACCAGGTCGTCGAACGCCCCGTTGGCCCGGGCGAGCTCGATCACCCCGGCCAGCTCGCGGTCGAAGCCGACCACCTGGGCGAGCACCGAGACCCCGCGCTCGAAGCCG
>JBAWHI010000085.1:0-12352 GCA_049593675.1 Nocardioides sp. | reverse complement strand
GTGGTGATGGTGCCGCCCTTGCGGGTCACGAACACCGACGCCCCGAAGGTCTCGCGGCCGGGGTGCTCGAAGACGATGTCGATGTCCTCGCCGCCGGTGAGCTCGCGGATCTTGGCGCCGAGGCGCTTCCACTCCTTCGGGTCCTGGGTGTGCTCGTCCTTCCAGAACCGGTAGTCCTCCTCGGAGCGGTTGATGACCAGCTCCGCGCCCATCGACCGGGCGATCTGGGCCTTCTCCTCGTTGGAGACCACGCAGACCGGGGTGGCGCCGCCGTTGAGGGCGTACTGCGTCGCGAACCCGCCCAGGCCGCCCGAGGCGCCCCAGATCAAGACGTTGTCGCCCTGCTTCATGTCGCCGCCGTTCTTGCTCACGAGCTGGCGGTACGCCGTGCAGTTCACCAGGCCGGGGGAGGCGGCCTCCTCCCAGGTGAGGTGGTCGGGCTTGGGCATCAGCTGGTTGGCCTTGACCAGTGCGATGTGGGCGAGCCCGCCGAAGTTGGTCTCGAAGCCCCAGATCCGCTGCTGCGGGTCGAGCATCGTGTCGTCGTGGCCGTCGGGGTCCTCGAGCTCCACCGAGAGGCAGTGCGCGACGACCTCGGTGCCCGGCTTCCACTTCGTCACGCCCGGGCCGGTCTGGAGCACCACGCCGGACAGGTCGGAGCCGACGACGTGGTAGGGCAGGTCGTGTCGCTTGGTGAGTGGCGAGAGCCGGCCGTAGCGCTCCAGGAAACCGAAGGTGGAGACCGGCTCGAAGATCGAGGTCCAGACGGTGTTGTAGTTGATCGCCGAGGCCATCACCGCGACCAGCGCCTCGCCCGGTCCGACCTCGGGCAGCGCCACGTCCTCGACGTGGAGGGAGCGGCGCGGGTCCTTCTCCTTGGTGGAGAGGCCCTCGAACATGTCGACCTCGTCCTTGTGGACGGTGGCAGCGCGATAGTGGTCGGGGACCGTCAGGCTCGCGAAGTCCTCGGAGGAGGTGCTCCGCGGGTCGGCTGATGCGGCCATGATCGCGTCGAGGATGTGCTGCACGTCGGCTCCTAGGCTCGAAATCCAGGGTGGGGACTGGCGTCGAGCCGAGTATTACCGACCGGTAACTCGGCTGGCGACCCGGTGTGACCTATCTGGCTCGTCGGACCCGGGTTCGAAGGCCTCGACCAGCTGGTCCTCGGCCGCGGCGAGGTAGGTCGCCAGTCGCTCGGCCGCCTCGGTGGTCCGGCCGGCGACCAGCAGGTCGGCGATGGCCGCGTTCTCCTCCAGGTAGGGGCTGTGGAACTGGTCGGGGCGCCCCATGTGGTGGAAGAACAGCCGCATCTCGGCGAGCAGCAGCTCCATCTGGGCGTCGAGCCGCACGCTGCCCGCCAGCGCCACGACCGCGCGGTGGAAGTGCTGGTTGGCGCTGGCGACGCCCTCCCAGTCGTCGTCGGCGCCGGCGGCCCGGCCCTCCTCGACGGCGGCGACAACCGCCGCCACCCGCTCGGGGGTGTGTCCGCGACCGTGCCGGAGTGCGGCCGGCTCGATGAGGCGGCGGACCCGGTAGACGTCCTCGACGTCGGCGACGTCCGGCCGGCTGACGATGACGCCCCGGTGCGGCTCGCGCACGAGGATCCGCTCGGCGACCAGCTGGCTGAGCGCCTCGCGCAGGGTGTTGCGCGAGACGCCGAGGGCGGCGGACAGGCGCTCCTCGGGCAGTCGCGTCCCGGACCGCAGGTGCCCCTCGGTCACCTGGCCGCGCAGGACCTGGGCGGCGCGATCGGCCGAGGTGCTCATCACGGTCCGCCGGCGCCGGCGCTCGTCCTCGAGGGTGGCGATCACCGTGTCCAGATCGGCCCGGTCGGTGCTCGACATGCGGCGAGTCTAGGCAGCGATCGCGACGACCGGGGGTATTGCGGGATTGTTCAACAATTCTCTAGCGTAGGTCGGCATGACCGTCTCGGAACCCACGACCCAGCGCTCACCTCGCCAACGCTCCGCCGTGCTCGGCGCGATCTTCCTGATGGCCACCGCCGCCATCGGGCCGGGCTTCATCACCCAGACCGCGACGTACACCATCACGCTGGGCGCGGCCTTCGCCTGCGCGATCGTGCTCTCGATCCTGGTCGACATCGCCGTGCAGCTGAACGTGTGGCGGGTGATCGGCGTCTCCGGTCGCCGCGCGCACGAGATCGCGAACGCTGCGCTGCCCGGCGCCGGCTACCTCCTGGCCGGTCTGGTCGTCATCGGTGGCCTGGTGTTCAACATCGGGAACGTCGCCGGCAGCGGGCTCGGCACCGACGCGATGCTGGGGATCGACCCGCGGTTGGGCGGTGCGATCTCGGCCCTGATCGCCATCGGCATCTTCCTCAGCCACCAGGCGGGCGTCGCCCTGGACCGGGTCGTGGTCGCCCTCGGACTGGTGATGATCGTGACCACCCTCGTCATCGCGATCACGTCCCGGCCGCCGGTCGGCGACGCGCTGCGCAACGTGGTGGCCCCCGAGCAGTTCGACTTCGTGGCGGTGACCACGATCATCGGGGGGACCGTCGGCGGCTACATCACCTATGCCGGCGCGCACCGGCTGCTCGACTCCGGCACCACCGGCCCGGAGAACGTCCGCGACATCACGCGCAGCTCGGTGACCGGCATCGTGCTGACCGGCATCATGCGGGTCCTGCTGTTCCTCGCCATCCTCGGCGTCGTGGCCGGCGGCGCCACCCTCGCGACCGACAACCCGGCGGGTAGCGCGTTCGAGTCCGTGGCCGGCGAGGCGGGGCTGCGGGTCTTCGGGGTCATCCTCTGGTCGGCGGCCCTCACCTCGGTGATCGGCGCCGCCTACACGTCGGTCTCCTTCCTGACGACCTCGCAGACGAGCGAGCGCACCCGCAACCTGCTGACGGTGGCGTTCATCGCGCTCACGGCCGCCATCTACGTGATCATCGAGGAGCCCCCGGTCCAGCTGCTGATCTTCGCCGGCACCTTCAACGGGCTGATCCTGCCGATCGGCTTCGGGATCCTGCTCTGGATCGGGTGGGCCCGGCGCGACCTGCTCGGCGGCTACGTCTATCCCAAGGTGCTGCTCGTGGTGGGCACGCTCGCCTGGCTGCTCACCCTCTACCTCGGCTACCAGGCGATCCTGCAGCTGGGGGACCTGTGAGCTCCCCGGTGATCGACCTCAACAGCGATGTCGGCGAGTCCTTCGGCCGGTGGCAGCTCGGCGACGACGAGGCGATGCTCGCGCTCGTGACCAGCGCCAATGTGGCGTGCGGCTTCCACGCGGGAGATCCCCTCACCCTGCAGCGGACCTGCGAGATCGCGGCGGAGCGCGGCGTCGCGGTCGGCGCCCAGGTCGGCTACCGCGACCTGGCCGGCTTCGGCCGGCGCTACATCGCCTACGAGCCGGCCGACCTCCGCGCCGACGTGCTCTACCAGATCGGCGCCCTGGACGCGCTGGCCCGGGCCGCGGGCACGCGCGTCAGCTACGTCAAGCCACACGGCGCGCTCTACAACGCCGCGGTCCACGACCACGAGCAGGCACGCGCGGTGGTCGAGGCGGTGACGGCGTACGACGCCTCGCTGCCGTTGCTCGGCCTGCCCGGCTCGGCGCTGCTGGCCGCCGGGGATGCCGCGGGTCTGCGGAGCGTGCGGGAGGCGTTCGCCGACCGGGGGTACACCCCCGAGGGCACCCTGGTCCCGCGGCGTGACGCCGGTGCGCTCATCTCCGACCCCGACACGGTCGCCGCACGGGTGCTGCGGCTGGTGAGCGAGGGGACCGTCCAGGCCGTCGACGGGTCGGTCGTCGAGGTGAGGGCGGACTCGGTCTGCGTGCACGGGGACTCGCCAGGCGCGGTCGCCATGGCCCGCGCGGTCCGCGACCGGCTGGCCGACGCCGGGGTGACGATGCGAGCCTTCGGATGAGGGACGCCCCGCCCGTCGTGCGCGACTACGGCGACCGCGCGCTGCTCGTCGAGCTCGGCGGGATCGAGCAGGCGCTGGCCTGGGTCGACGCCCTGGAGGCCGACCGGCCCCCCGAGATCGAGAGCATCGTGCCCGCCGCGGAGACGGTGCTGGTCGTGCTCGACGACCGCGGCGACCTGGACACGCTGCGTGAGCGGCTGCGGGCCGTCGACCCGGACGCCACCGGGCGGGCGGTCGAGGAGCTGCCGCGCGTCGAGATCCCGGTCCGCTACGACGGTCCCGACCTCGAGGACGTGGCGGCGCTGACCGGACTCGACCCCGATGAGGTCGTCGCCGCCCACACCGGGTCGGCCTGGCGAGTGGGCTTCGGGGGCTTCGCGCCCGGTTTCGGCTACCTGGTCGGCGGCGATGCCAGGCTGCGCGTGCCACGTCGCGACACCTCCCGCACGCGGGTGCCGCGCGGTGCCGTCGGCCTGGCCGGTGAGTTCAGCGGGGTCTACCCGCGGGAGTCGCCCGGCGGGTGGCAGCTGATCGGCCGGACCGACGTCCGGCTCTGGGACCTCGATCGTGACCCGCCCGCACTGCTCCAGCGCGGTGCCGAGGTCCGGTTCACGGCGGTCGACCGGTGACGCCGAGCCTGCGGGTGCTCCGCACGGGGCCCCTCGCCCTGGTCGAGGACCTCGGCCGGCCCGGCCATGCGGCGGTCGGCGTCGGTCGCTCGGGTGCGGCGGACCGGTCGGCCCACCGGCTCGCGAACCGTGCGGTCGGCAACGACGAGGACGCTGCCGCGCTCGAGGTGGTGCTCGGTGGGCTCGAGCTCGAGGTGCGCGGAGGGCCCGTGCGACTGTGCGTCACCGGGGCGCCGGCACCCGTCACGGTCGGTGGTCGAGAGACCGGACCCTCCTACGTGACGTCCGCCGCCTCGGGCGACGTGATCCGGCTGGGCGTGCCGGCGTACGGCCTGCGCTCCTACCTCGCCGTCCGCGGGGGCATCGACGTGGCGCCGGTGCTGGGCTCGCGCAGCCACGACGTGATGTCCGGACTCGGCCCCGCGCCGCTGTCCGAGGGCGACGACCTGGCGGTCGGCTCGGCGTCCGGCCGGGCCCCGGCCGCGGACCTGCTGCCGCCCCTCCACCTGCCTGAGGTGGTGGAGCTGCGGGTGGTGCGGGGTCCGCGCGAGGACTGGCTCGTCGATCCGGACGCGCTCGGTGCGACCGAGTGGCGGGCCTCCGACGAGAGCAACCGGGTCGGCATGCGACTGCTCGGCGATCCGATGCGGCACCGCGACCCGGATCGGCAGCTGCCGAGCGAGGGTGCCTGGCGCGGTGCGGTCCAGGTCCCCCCGAGCGGTGAGCCCGTGGTGTTCCTCGCCGATCATCCGGTGACGGGCGGCTACCCGGTCGCCGCCGTGGTGGTCGACGCCGACGTCGACCTGGCCGCGCAGGTGCGGCCCGGGCAGGCGGTCCGCTTCCGGTGGGTGCGGACCTGACGCCCTGAGACCTTTCCAGGCTGCCGGTCCCGACCTACCCTGTTGTCCCGGGTGGACTGAGGGGCAGCGGAGGTCTTGACGCATGTCGGTGATGCGAATGTCAGACGGCGACGCCGGACGGTGTGGCGCGACCGAGATCCTGCTGATGTCGGGGAGGGCCGAGCCCGGACCAGCAGATCCGGACGAGCCGCCGCTGCGCTCGAGCAGGGATCCCGGTGCCTACCACCGCCGGGTCGACACGACCCTGCTGTCGATCGGTCGGCGGCTGGACCGGGCGATGGCTGCGCTCGCGCCCCATCGCGACGGGAGCGACGAGCAGCTCCGCGGCGCCTACGACGAGGTCCACGGCGCACTCGGAGACCTGGCGGCCTCCTTCTGCCTGATCAGGGTCGCGACCCGCGGGGCTCCACCAGCTCGACCAGCACGCCGCCGGCGTCCTTGGGGTGGATGAAGTTGATCCGCGAGTCCGACGTGCCGCGCCGCGGCTCGTCGTAGAGCAGCCGCATCCCGCGCTCGCGCAGGAGGTCGCTCACGGTGTCGAGGTCGGTGACCCGGTAGGCCATCTGCTGGATCCCGGGGCCGTTGCGGTCCAGGAACTTGGCGATCGTCGACTGCTCGTCAAGGGGGGCGAGCAGCTGGATGTGGCTGCCGGAGTCGCCGACGGCCATCATCGCCTCGCGCACGCCCTGCTCCTCGTTGACCTCCTGGTGCGCCAGTCGCATCCCGTAGGTGCCCTCGTAGAACGCGATCGCGGCGTCCAGGTCCGCGACGGCGATCCCCACGTGGTCGATGGCGGTGAACAGGTGGGCGGGCACGTCGATGGCGTTCGCGGAGCTCATGCGGCACATCGTCGTACGACGGGCCGCGCGTCGCGAGCGGGTGTGACATGTTCCACCCTCGCCCGGCCGCGGTGGCGTGGGTAGGGTCGGGAGAGGTCCAACCCCCTGAACTCTGCACCCTGCTCGACATCTGGAGGCTCCCATGTCCGGTCCGTCCGTCATCGTCGCCGGGGCACGCACCCCGATCGGACGCCTGCTCGGTGGTCTGAAGACCCAGTCGGCCGCCGACCTCGGTGGCGTCGCCATCAAGGGCGCGCTCGAGAAGGCCGGCGTGCAGCCCGACCAGGTCGACTACCTGATCATGGGTCAGGTGATCCTGGCCGGGGCCGGTCAGAACCCGGCCCGTGCCGCCGGCATCGCGGCCGGTCTGCCGTGGAGCATGCCGTCGATCACGATCAACAAGGTCTGCCTCTCGGGTCTGAACTCGATCGCCATGGCCGACCAGATGATCCGTGCCGGTGAGGTCGAGATCGTGGTCGCGGGCGGCATGGAGTCGATGACCAACGCTCCGCACGTCTTGCCGAAGTCGCG
Source organism: Nocardioides sp. (assembly GCA_049593675.1). Taxonomy (GTDB): domain Bacteria; phylum Actinomycetota; class Actinomycetes; order Propionibacteriales; family Nocardioidaceae; genus Nocardioides. The sequence continues at coordinate 5,603 of JBAWHI010000085.1, read as the reverse complement.
TGAGGGCACCAAGTTCGGCGACGTGGCGCTCATCGACTCGATGGCCTACGACGCGCTCTACGACCAGGCGACCAAGCAGGCGATGGGCGGGCTGACCGAGCAGATCAACGCCGAGGGCGTGCAGCTCACCCGCGACGAGCAGGACGCCTTCGCCGCGGCGTCGCACCAGAAGGCCGCCGAGGCCTGGAAGAACGGCGTCTTCGACGACGAGGTCGTCCCGGTCTCGATCCCGCAGCGCAAGGGGGACCCGGTCGTGGTCAGCGCCGATGAGGGCGTGCGCGGAGACACCACGGTGGAGTCGCTGGGCAAGCTGCGGCCCGCGTTCAGCAAGGACGGCACCATCACCGCCGGCTCTGCGTCGCAGATCTCCGACGGGGCCGCCGCGGTCGTGGTGATGAGCAAGGCCAAGGCCGAGGAGCTCGGCCTCGAGTGGCTCGCCGAGATCGGGGCGCACGGCATGGTGGCCGGCCCCGACTCCAGCCTGCAGATGCAGCCGGCCAACGCCACGCAGAAGGCCCTCGACAAGGAGGGCATCACGGCCGCCGACCTCGACCTGGTCGAGTTCAACGAGGCCTTCGCCGCGGTCGGCATCGAGTCGACCCGTGCCCTGGGTCTCGACGCCGACAAGGTCAACGTCAACGGTGGAGCGATCGCGCTCGGACACCCGGTTGGGATGTCCGGCACCCGCGTCGTGCTGCACCTGGCGCTCGAGCTCAAGCGGCGCGGTGGCGGCGTGGGCGCGGCGGCGCTCTGCGGCGGTGGCGGACAGGGCGACGCCCTGATCGTGCGTGTCCCGAAGGCGTGAGGTTGCGGTCCCGGACCTCGTCGAGCGCGCCCGCGCCGGCGAGGCCCGGGCCGTCGCCCGGCTGATCTCGCTCGTCGAGGACGAGTCGCCCCTGCTGCGTGAGGTGATGGCGGCGCTGGCGCCGCACACCGGCAACGCCCAGGTCATCGGCATCACCGGCTCCCCGGGCGTGGGCAAGTCGACCTCGACCAACGCGCTCGTCGCCGAGCTCCGCAAGGCGGGCAAGCGGGTCGGCGTGCTCGCGGTCGACCCCTCGTCACCGTTCTCCGGCGGCGCCCTGCTCGGCGACCGGGTGCGGATGCAGGACCATGCGCTGGACCGCGACGTCTACATCCGGTCGATGGCCTCGCGCGGCCACCTCGGCGGACTCGCCTGGACGACGCCCCAGGCGTTGCGGGTCCTGGACGCCGCCGGCTGCGACGTGATCCTCATCGAGACCGTCGGGGTCGGCCAGAGCGAGGTCGAGATCGCCGGTCTCGCTGACACCACGATGGTGCTGCTCGCGCCCGGCATGGGCGACGGCATCCAGGCGGCCAAGGCCGGGATCTTGGAGATCGGCGACCTGTACGTCGTCAACAAGGCCGACCGTGACGGTGCCGAGCAGGTCCGCCGCGACCTCCGGTCGATGCTCGCGCTCGCCGAGCGGTCCGAGGGGTCATGGAGGCCGCCGATCGTGATGACGGTCGCCCAGAAGGCAGAGGGTCTCGACGACGTCGTCGCCGCCCTCGACGAGCACCGTGACTGGCTGGGGTCGAGCGGCGAGCTGGACCGACGGCGTACCCGACGTGCTCGCGACGAGATCGAGGCGATCGCCGTCACCGCCCTGCGGGCCCGCTGGGGCGACGTGCACGGCCGCTCCGAGCTCGACGAGCTCGCCTCCGCGGTGGTGGCGGGGGAGACCGATCCCTATGCCGCGGCCGACGAGCTGCTCCAGGACCTGTGATCATCGCGAGCGGTCCGATCATCCAGATCGCGTGGGTGAGCGAGGACATCGCCGCATCCGAGCGCCTGCTGTCGGAGCAGTTCGGCGTCCGCTCCTGGACCAGGATTCCGGACGTGGTCTTCGGTGCCGACACCACCACGCTGCGTGGGGAGCCGGTCGAGCTGACCCTGCACGTCTCGCTCGGCTACGCGGGCGACCTCCAGCTCGAGCTGATCGAGCCGGTGAGCGGACCGGGCATCCACCGGGAGTTCCTGGACCGGCACGGTCCGGGGCTGCACCACGTCTGCTTCGCCGTCGACGACCTGGACGCCGCCTGTGCGGCGGCCGAGGACGGTGGCGTCCCGGTGCTGATGCGGGGGTCGATGATGGATGGTGAGATCGAGTTCGCCTACGTCGACGGCTCCGCCGGAGGAGCGCCGTACGTCGAGCTGGCCCGGATCGGTCCGCAGATGCAGGCGTTCTACGACGCGGTGCGATCCGGATGAGGGTCGCGCTGGTCACCGGCACCAGTGAGCGCTCGATCGGTGGAGCGACCGCAGCCGCGCTGAAGGAGCAGGGCTACCGCGTGCTCTCCACCACCCGGACCTGCGCCGTCGACGCCGACGCCCATCCGCTCGACCTGGGCTCGAGCGAGTCGGTCGCTGCGCTCGCGGGCTGGGTGGCGTCGACCACCGAGCGGCTCGACGTCCTGGTCAACAACGCCGGCATCCACCTCGACCTCCGTTCGAAGTGGAGCGTCCCGCAGCTCCTCGACGGCCACGAGGTGCACTGGCGCACGAACTACCTCGGCACCGCCCAGCTGACCCGGTCGCTGCTGCCGATGCTCCTCGCCACGGCCGACGAGCACGGCGAGGCGCGGGTGGTGAACGTGGTCTCCAAGCTGCACGAGCGCGGCCGCAACGCCTGGCTGTTCGAGCCGGTGACGCCCTACGACTCGTGGGCGGCGTACGGCACCTCCAAGCTCGCGCTCGTCCACGAGGCGGCCGAGATCGAGCGTCGCTACGGCACGCGCAGGGTGCACGGCTACTCGCTGCACCCCGGATCGGTCTACACGCACGTGGCCGACCGCGGGCTGGAGACAGCGCCGGTGCTCGCCCGGCTCCGCAGGCTGGCGGCTCCGCTGGAGCGGCGCTCCCTGGCCACTCCGGCCGAGGGAGCCCGAACCTCGGTGTTCTGTGCGACGTCGACCGAGGCGATGCCGGGCGGCTACCACCGCCGCTCGGCGTCCGCGGAGCCGTCGCCCGAGGCGCGCGACGAGGCGGTCGCGGCCCGGCTGTGGGAGGGCACCTCGGTGTGGGCGACTAGCCTCCTCTCGTGACCAGCCCTTTCGACCCCATCGACGAGGCCGCCCGGCAGTGGGGCAAGCGCTGGGACCGGGTCCCCGCGATGCACGCCGTCACCTCGCTGATGCGGGTCCAGCAGCTGGTGATCGGCCGGCTCGACGCGATCTTGAAGCCGCACGGACTGACCTTCGCCCGCTACGAGGCGCTGGTCCTGCTGGTCTTCTCCTCGCGCGGTTCGCTGCCGCTGGGCAAGATGGGGGAGCGCCTGCAGGTGCACCCGACCTCGATCACCTCGATCATCCAGCGACTCGAGTCGGCCGGACTCGTCGCCCGTCGTCCGCACCCCGATGACGGCAGGGCCGTGCTGGCCGAGATCACGCCCGCGGGGCGCCGGCTGGTCGAGGTCGCGACCCAGGACCTGGTCGACGCCGACTTCGCCCTCGGTGCCCTGAGCGACACCGACCTCACGTCGCTGTCGGAGCTGCTGGCGCCGGTGCGCCAGGCGGCGGGAGACTTCTGAGGAGGTCGCGCCCTTCGCGGGGCTTGGTGGATTTAGTAGGACGTCCTACTATCTTGGTATGAGCGAGAACGCACGCGCCCGCTGGCAGGCCCGCTACGAGCAGTCCCGGGTGCGCGAGGTCGACTTCACGACCCTGAGCGGCCTGGAGGTGGAGCCGGCCTACGGCACCGACGACTCGGAGTGGCCGGGCGAGTTCCCGTTCACCCGCGGTCTCTACCCGACCGGCTACCGCGGTCGGTCCTGGACCATCCGCCAGTTCGCCGGCTTCGGCAACGCCCAGCAGACCAACGAGCGCTACCGGATGATCCTGGCGCGCGGTGGTGGTGGCCTCTCGGTCGCCTTCGACATGCCCACGCTGATGGGCCACGACTCCGACGACCCCAAGTCGCTCGGCGAGGTCGGCCACTGCGGCGTCGCCATCGACTCCGTGGTCGACATGGAGGTGCTCTTCGACGGGATCGACCTCGGCGACGTCACGACCTCGATGACGATCAGCGGCCCCGCGGTCCCTGTCTTCTGCATGATGCTGGTCGCGGCCGAGCGCGCCGGCGTCGACTCACGCACCCTCAACGGCACCCTGCAGACCGACATCTTCAAGGAGTACATCGCCCAGAAGGAGTGGCTCTTCGCGCCTGAGCCGCACCTGCGGCTGATCGGCGACCTGATGGAGTACTGCGCCGCCAACATCCCGGCGTACAAGCCGCTCTCGGTCTCCGGCTACCACATCCGCGAGGCCGGCTCGACGGCCGCGCAGGAGCTGGCCTTCACCCTCGCCGACGGCTTCGGGTACGTCGAGCTCGGCCTCAGCCGCGGCCTGGACGTCGACGTCTTCGCACCCGGTCTGTCGTTCTTCTTCGACGCCCACGTGGACTTCTTCGAGGAGATCGCCAAGTTCCGCGCGGCGCGCCGCATCTGGGCGCGCTGGATGCGCGACGTCTACGGCGCGAAGAGCGAGAAGGCGCAGTGGCTGCGCTTCCACACCCAGACCGCCGGGGTCTCGCTCACCGCCCAGCAGCCCTACAACAACGTCGTCCGCACCGGCATCGAGGCGCTGTCGGCCGTGCTCGGCGGCACGAACTCCCTGCACACCAACGCCCTCGACGAGACGCTGGCACTGCCGAGCGAGCAGGCCGCTGAGATCGCGCTGCGCACCCAGCAGGTGATCATGGAGGAGACCGGCGTCGTCAACGTCGCCGACCCGCTCGGCGGCTCGTGGTACCTCGAGGCACTCACGGACCGGATCGAGGCCGAGGCCGAGGCCATCTTCGACAAGATCCTGGCCATGGGCGGCTCCACGCTGACCTCCGCGCAGCCCGAGAAGATCGCCGAGGCGGTCGGCAAGGGCGACTGGCTGGTGACCCGCGGTCTGCTGCGGGGCATCGAGGAGGGCTGGTTCATGTCCGAGATCGCAGAGGCGGCCTTCCAGTACCAGGTGGCGCTGGAGAAGGGCGAGAAGCGGATCGTCGGCGTGAACTGCCACGAGGAGTCGGTCACCCACGACCTGGAGATCCTGCGGGTCTCCCACGAGGTCGAGGTCGAGCAGGTGCGGATGCTCGCGAGCCGGCGCCAGGCCCGCGACGACGCGGCCGTGCGGACCGCGATCGAGCAGATGGTCGCCGCCGCGCAGGCGGGAGAGAACATGATCGAGCCGATGCTGGACGCCTGCCGGGCCGAGGCGACGCTCGGCGAGATCTGCGACGCGCTGCGCGCCGAGTGGGGCGAGTACCGGGAGCCGGCCCGCTTCTGAGCCACGCCGTGCTGCGGCCCGCCGGACGTCATACGGACGGTGTGTCCGCTTGCACCGTCCGTATGACGTCCGCGCGGAGCGGCGAGGAGCGCACGGTCGTGACGGGCGCCCTCGGGTCTGGTGGAATCGTCGGGTGGATCTCGCCGCCGCGCTCGCCGCGCTGCCTGCCAACCCCCGCGTCGTCGTCGCGGGGAACCACGCCACGCCCTGGCACACGCTCGGGCTCGTGGAGGAGTCGCTCGACGAGTACCGGCTGTGGGCCCTCAACGGTCAGCCCGGACTGCCCGAGCGTGACGGGGTCACCC
>JBAWHI010000084.1:0-1945 GCA_049593675.1 Nocardioides sp. | reverse complement strand
GTGCCACCTGGCTCGAGTTCGGCGCTGCCGTGGTCTTCACGGTCGGTATGTATCTCCTGGCCTTCTGGTTCGACGAGCTTCCGCTGGCCTTCCCGCTGCTGGCGGTGACGGTGTGGTTCGGCCTGCGGTTCTCCACGCTGGTCGGCGCCGGCTACGCCTTCCTGGCGGGCTTCGCGACGATCTTCCTCACCCTGGCCGGCATCGGCCCGTTCGCCGAGGTCGACCGGGCCGACCTGGGCTTCCTGCTCGCTGCGTTCTACGTGACGACGATCGTGGTCACGGGTCTCGGTCTGTCCACCGGTCGCGACGAGCGCCAGGCGTTGACCCAGGAGCTGCGGCGGACCCGTGAGGAGGCTGAGTACGACGCCAGCGTGCGCGAGGCGGTGATCGGCTCGATGCGCGAGGGCATCTTCGTCCTCGACGACCAGAGCCGTCTGCTGCTGCACAACGCCGCGGCCGCCGAGCTTTTCGGGATCGCTGAGGACGAGGTCACCTGCGAGGTGCTCGCGGCCCGCACCGGACGTTGGGCCGACGGTTCCCCGATGAGCGACGAGGAGCGGCCTTCGAGCCGGGCGCTCGCGGGAGAGGCAGTGCACGACGCCGAGGTCCTGATCGGCCTTCCGGGCGAGGCGGACCGCGTCGTGGCCGTGTCGGCCGTCCCGCTGCCGCGTGACGCGAACCGCGGTCGGGCACGGGCCCTGGTGATCTTCCGCGACACGACCTCGGAGCACACCCAGCGCGAGGAGCTCGCCGCGTTCGCCGGGGTGGTCGCGCACGACCTGCGCAACCCGCTGGCCGCCATCGACGGCTGGACGGAGATGATCGCCGACGAGCTCGACTCGGGCGCCCTGGACGCCAAGCTCGCCCGCGAGTTCGTGTCGCGGGTGCGCTCGTCCTCGCGTCGGATGCGGGAGCTGATCCGCGACCTGCTCGCCCACGCGACCAGCAGTGCCCGGGACCTGGACGTGGCCAGGGTCGAGGTCTGCGACCTGGTCCGCGAGGTCGCAGCGGCCCGGCACGTGGACGACCACGTCCGGTGCGGGCCGACGCCGGCGGTCCTCGCGGACCCGGTGCTGGTCCGCCAGGTCCTCGACAACCTGATCGGCAACGCGATCAAGTACGTCGCACCCGGCGTCGAGCCGTGCATCGCGGTGAGCGGCTGCGACGCCGAGCCGGGGTTCGTGACGATCCGGGTCGCCGACAACGGGATCGGCATCCCGTGCGGCGAGGAGGAGCGGATCTTCGAGGAGTTCCACCGGGCGCACTACCGCGACTACGAGGGCAGCGGGCTCGGGTTGTCGATCGTGCGCCGCATCGTCGGCCGCCACGACGGCACCATCGTCGCGCTGCCGAACCCGACCGGGCAGGGGACCGTCTTCGAGTTCACGCTCCCGTCGTACGCCGGTTGAACCCACCCGCAGGGGTGAACCGATCCGCGATCCTGTGGCCGATTATGGCCGTCCAGCCTGCCGCTCGGCGCCCCGTTCCACGGGGGTCGGTGGTGTCGGGCGGCGGCTGGGCCAGGCGAGGCTCATCCCGGATGGGAGGGGCTGGACCTCGTCGTGGGCAAGGCCGACCGGACCGCGTGGTAGCGCTCTTGCCGGGAGGGCCGTCGACGGGTCTCCCGGCGGCTACGGCCGGTCTCGGGTCGGTCCGACTCTCATCTCCCCGGAGGCCGGCATGGAGTGGAACCTGGTGTTCATGGGCGCGATCACGCTCGCCGTGCTGGTCGGCCTGCTCGTCTGAGGCCGAGCGCGGTCACGGACCGGCGTTGAGCCGGCGGTAGAGGCTGAGCTCGTCGCGGATCCGGTAAGGGAGTGGGGCTCCCACGTCGGCCACGGCGGCGGCGTACGCCTCGAGTGCGGCGAGCAGCTCCTCGCGAAGCCGCCGCTCATCCCAGCGCGTCCCGTCCTGGTGGCACTGCTGCAGCGCAGCACGAGCCAGG
>JBAWHI010000083.1:0-4200 GCA_049593675.1 Nocardioides sp. | reverse complement strand
TCGATGAACCGGTCGACCAGCACCGGGTGCTCCGGGCTGATCTCGGTGGCCCGGTCGATGTAGCCCTCGAGCGCGGCGTCGTCGTAGACGATCTCCATGCCCCGGCCGCCCAGGACGTACGACGGGCGCACCAGGACCGGGTAGCCGATCCGGGACGCGATCCGGTGGGCGTCGGCGAACGAGGTGGCCATCCCGTGCTGGGGGGCCGGCAGGCCGGCGTCGGCGAGCACCCGGCCGAACGCACCGCGCTCCTCGGCGAGGTGGATGGCCTCGGGCGAGGTGCCGACGATCGTCACCCCGTTGTCCTTCAGGCCCTGAGCGAGCCCGAGCGGCGTCTGGCCGCCGAGCTGGCAGATCACCCCCGCGACCGGCCCGGCCTGCTCCTCGGCGTGCACGATCTCGAGGACGTCCTCGAGGGTGAGCGGCTCGAAGTAGAGCCGGTCGGAGGTGTCGTAGTCGGTCGAGACCGTCTCCGGGTTGCAGTTGACCATCACGGTCTCGTAGCCCGCGGCGCTGAGCGCGAGCGCGGCGTGGACGCACGAGTAGTCGAACTCGATGCCCTGACCGATCCGGTTCGGGCCCGATCCGAGGATGATCACGGCCGGCTTCTCGCGCGGCGCGACCTCGCTCTCCTCGTCGTAGGAGGAGTAGTGGTACGGCGTCGCCGCAGCGAACTCGGCAGCGCAGGTGTCCACGGTCTTGTAGACCGGCCGGATCCCCAGCGCGTGGCGGACGCCCCGGACGACGGCGGGGGTCATGCCTCGGATCTTGCCGATCTGGACGTCGGAGAAGCCGTGTCGCTTGGCCCGGCGCAGCAGTGCCGGGGAGAGTTCGGGCGCGGCCGCGACCTCGACGGCGACCTCGTTGATCAGCAGCAGCTGGTCGACGAACCACGGGTCGATCCTCGTGTGCTCGAAGATCTCCTCGGCCGTGGCGCCGGCCCGCAGGGCGTCCATCACCTTCTTGAGGCGGCCGTCGTGCGGGATCTCGATCTCCGCCAGCAGGGCCTCCTTGTCGAGCTCGACCCACTCCTGGTGCCAGTCGAAGACCGCGTCCTTGGCCTCCAGGGAGCGCAGCGCCTTCTGCAGGGCCTCGGTGAAGTTGCGCCCGATCGCCATGGCCTCGCCCACCGACTTCATGTGCGTGGTCAGCCTCGGGTCGGCGCCGGGGAACTTCTCGAACGCGAAGCGCGGCACCTTCACGACGACGTAGTCCAGGGTCGGCTCGAACGCCGCGGGCGTGCTCGACCCGTCAGCGCGCACGGTGATGTCGTTGGGGATCTCGTCGAGGGTGTAGCCGATCGCCACCTTGGCGGCGATCTTGGCGATCGGGAAGCCGGTCGCCTTGGAGGCCAGCGCGCTCGACCGGGAGACCCGGGGGTTCATCTCGATGACCGTGACCCGGCCGTCGACCGGGTTGACGGCGTACTGGATGTTGCAGCCGCCGGTGTCGACGCCGACCTCGCGGATGATGCCGATGGCCAGGTCGCGCAGGTGCTGGTACTCGCGGTCGGTGAGCGTCATCGCCGGCGCGACGGTGATCGAGTCGCCGGTGTGCACCCCCATCGGGTCCAGGTTCTCGATCGAGCAGATGATCACGACGTTGTCGGCCTTGTCGCGCATCACCTCCAGCTCGTACTCCTTCCACCCGATGATCGACTCCTCGATCAGCACCTCGGTGGTCGGGCTGGCGGTCAGCCCGGCTCCCGCGATCCGAGCCAGGTCGCCCGCGTCGTAGGCGATGCCGGAGCCGGTGCCGCCCATGGTGAACGAGGGCCGCACGACGACCGGATAGCCGAGCTCGTCGACCGCCTTCTCGCAGTCCCCCAGGGTGTGGCAGACGAAGCTCCTGGCGACCTCCCCGCCGACCTTCTCCACGATCGCGTTGAACAGCTCGCGGTTCTCGCCGCGGTGGATGGCCTCGAAGCTGGCGCCGATCATCTCGACGCCGTACTTCTCCAGCACGCCACGCTCGTGCAGCGCGATCGCCGCGTTCAGCGCGGTCTGGCCACCCAGGGTCGGCAGCAGCGCGTCGGGGCGCTCCCGGGCGATCACCTTCTCGACGAACTCGGGAGTGATCGGCTCGACATAGGTCGCGTCGGCGAACTCCGGGTCGGTCATGATCGTGGCCGGGTTGGAGTTCACCAGGATGACCCGGATGCCCTCCTCCTTCAGCACCCGGCAGGCCTGGGTGCCGGAGTAGTCGAACTCGCAGGCCTGGCCGATGATGATCGGCCCGGAGCCGATCACCATGACGGACTTGATGTCATCACGCTTCGGCATCAGATCTCACTCCCGAGCAGCTGGACGAACCGGTCGAAGAGGTAGGCGGCGTCGTGTGGACCCGCGGCAGCCTCGGGGTGGTACTGCACCGAGAAGCCCCGGAGCCTTCCTGCGTCGGGCGAACCGGCCGAGACCCGGAGCTCGAGGCCCTCGACCACGTCGTCGTTGAGGCAGACGTGGCTGACGCTCGCCTCGCCGTACGGCGTGGTGGTGCTGCCCTCCAGGGGCGCGTCGACGGCGAACCCGTGGTTGTGGGCGGTGACCTCGACCTTGCCGGTGGTGAGGTCCATGACCGGCTGGTTGATCCCGCGGTGGCCGTAGGTGAGCTTGTAGGTGTCGAAGCCCAGCGCGCGGCCGAAGAGCTGGTTGCCGAAGCAGATCCCGAAGTAGGGCAGGCCGGCCTCGAGCGCGCCCTGGAGCAGCTCGACCTGGTGCGTGGTGGCCGCGGGGTCGCCGGGCCCGTTGGAATAGAAGAGCCCGTCGGGTCGGACGGCGAGCACCTCGTCGAGGGTCGCGGTCGCGGGCAGGACGTGCACCTCGATGCCGCGCTCGGCCATCCGGTGCGGAGTCATCGACTTGATGCCGAGGTCCAGGGCGACCACCCGGAACCGCGGACCGTCGGTCGCGCCGGTCGGGATCGCCGGGACCACGTAGGGCTCCTGCGTCGACACCTCGGAGGCGAGCTCGGAGCCGGCCATCTCACCCGAGCCCTGCACCCGTGCGAGCAGCGCAGCGGGGTCGGTCTCGGTCGTGGAGATGCCGACCCGCATCGCACCTCGCTCCCGGAGGTGTCGGGTGAGGGCGCGCGTGTCGATGCCGGAGATCCCGACGACACCCTGTGCGCGCAGCTCGTCGTCGAGCGAGCGCTGCGAGCGCCAGCTGGAGACACGGCGGGCGGGGTCGCGCACGACGTAGCCCGCGACCCAGATCCTCGTCGACTCGGGATCCTCGTCGTTCACGCCGGTGTTGCCGATGTGCGGGGCGGTCATCACCACGACCTGGCGGTGGTACGACGGGTCGGTGAGCGTCTCCTGGTAGCCGGTCATCCCGGTGCTGAAGACCGCCTCGCCGAAGGTCTCCCCCTCGGCTCCGTACGCCTCGCCGCGGAAGACGCGGCCGTCCTCGAGGACCAGGATCGCCTGGCCGGGGCCCGCCAGCGGATCCGCCGGCCGGGCAGTGGCATGCAGGGGCACGCCGTACCTCCTTCTCCGCCTCACGGGACGGATCGTTAAAGGATGTCGAACGGGGCCGAGCCTAGCAGCGCAGAAGCCACGCGAATGCAGCCGGACCGGGGCTGGACCAGGGGTCGGACCAGGACTGGTCCGGAGGGTGGCGTAGCGGCCTGTTCCCACGGCGGGGCCGGGACGGGATACTCGCCACGTGGCCATGCGGGTGGCCGTGTGCGGCCTGCTGTCGGTGGTCCGGGACGGCGCCGAGCTGACCGGGCCCGAGATCGGCACGCGCAAGGCGCGGCTGCTGGTCGCCGTGCTCGCCGCGTCCCGGGGAGCGACGGTGCCCGCTGACCGTCTCGCCCAGGTGCTCTGGGGCGAGCAGCAGCCGCGCGATCCGCACGCCAACCTGGCCACGCTGGCGAGCCGGCTGCGGCGATCGCTCGGAGACGGCGTGCTGTCGGGCACCGGGTCCGGCTACGCCCTGGCCGCCCCGGTCGTCCTCGATCTCGACGACGCGCGTGACCTGGTCGCGGACGCACGGCTCCGGCTCGATCGCAGGGAGCCGGCGCTGGCGGTGGCCGCTGCGTCGGGGGCACTGTCCGCGCTGGGCGCAGACGACGCGCTGGCCGAGGAGTGCATGGGTGCCTGGGCGGCGGACCTGGCCCGCGACGCGGCCGATCTGCGCCGCGAGGCCCGCCACGTGCTGGCGCTGGCGGCGGCCGCCACCGGCGAGCACGACCTGGCGC
>JBAWHI010000082.1:0-4497 GCA_049593675.1 Nocardioides sp. | reverse complement strand
CGCCACCAGGCTGGAGCCATGGTCACCACCCGCCTGCCCGCAGCGCCCGGTCTCGGGCTCGCCGTCGTCGGCGGTGCAGCGGCGCTCGGGGTGCACGCACTGGTCCCGGTGCTCAGCCCGACCCTGGTGGCGATCGTGCTCGGCATCGCGGTCGCGGCCGTCGGCCTGCCGGCGACGACGCGTCCCGGTCTGCGGATCGCCTCGCGACGAGTACTCCGCGTCGGGGTCGCCCTGCTCGGCCTGCAGCTGCTGCTGCCCGAGATCCTGGAGCTGGGCTGGCCGATGCTGGTCGTGATCGCGGGCGTCGTGCTGCTCGGCATCGCCGGCACCCTCGTCCTCGGCCGGCTCCTGGGAGTGCCCGCCGAACGGGCGCTGCTGGTCGCCTGCGGCTTCTCGATCTGCGGTGCGGCTGCGGTCGCGGCCGTCGAAGGGGTGCGCAGGTCGAAGGACGAGGACGTCGCCACGGCGGTGTCGCTGGTGGTGGTCTTCGGCAGCGTCGCGATGCTCCTGCTCCCGCTCGGCGCGATCGCCCTGGGCTTCGACCCGGTCGCGGTCGGCGCCTGGTCCGGCGCCTCGATCCACGAGGTCGGCCAGGTCGTCGTCGCCGGAGGGCTCGTCGGCGGGGCGGCGCTCCAGGTCGCGGTCGCGGTCAAGCTGGGTCGGGTGCTGATGCTGGCCCCGGTCCTGGCGGTGATCTCGCTGCGCTCGCGCGCGACCGAGCACAGCGATGGCGACGACGGTGTCCGGCCGCCCCTGGTGCCGGGCTTCGTGGTGGCGTTCGTTGCCTGCGCGGCCCTGCGGACCTTCGTCGCGCTGCCGCCCACGATGCTCGACCTCGCGGCACTGGTGCAGTCCGCGGCGCTGGCCATGGCGATGTTCGCGCTCGGGAGCAGCCTGGAGGTGGGCGTGCTGCGTCGGACCGGTGCCCCGCTCCTCGGGCTCGCAGCGGCGGCGACCGGGCTGGTGGCCCTGCTCGGTCTGCCCGCTGCGCTCGTGGCCGGTTAGGCCGGTGAGGTGGCCGGTGGGGTGAGCAGCGTCCGCACCGTGTCCGCGCCCAGGGCGAGGAACAGCGTGGGCAGGCGCGGCCCGCGGTCGGCATCGACGAGCAGCTGGTAGAGCAGGCGGAAGAAGTCCTTCTGGTCCTGCTTGACCTGGTCGGTCGGGGCGTCGTCGAGGCCGAGCCCGCGCGCCAGCTTGGGCACGCCGTAGATGAGGCTCGTGGTGGACTCGAGGTCCAGGTGGTCCGGGAGCCGGTCGAGCAGGTGGCGCAGCCACAGCTCCTCGTCCTCCGACAGCTCGGCGAGCCGGGAGGCGTCGGGCGTCTCGCGCACCGTGGTCCGGTCGGCGGCCGGCACGAACTCCGCCATCCACGTCATCGCCTTGCCGAGGCGCGGCTGGAGGTCGTCGACCGAGGCGTGCACATGGCCGACGTCGCCGACGATCCGGCTGATCAGCTCGGCGCTGCCCGCGGTCACGTCGGCCACCGACGACAGCAGCCGGAACGGCACGACCGCCCGCGGGGTCGGGAGGGCGCCCGTCGCCGACGTCGTCGAGGCGCGCTCGTAGGCGAGCACCTGCGCATCGCGCTTCGTCGGGTCCTTGGCCTTGCGGCTCAGGGCGTCCCACTCGTCGTAGAGCCGCACCACCTCGGCGCCGAAGTCGATGTCGAAGGCCTGCTTGGGCTGCCGGCGTGCATAGAGCCAGCGCAGCACCGGCGCCTCGAGGATCTTCAGGGCATCGGCCGCGGTGGGCACGCCACCGGCCGACGACGACATCTTCTGGACTCCCGCGAAGCCGACGAAGGCGTAGGCGACGTACGACGGAGCGCGGAAGTCGTAGATCCGCTTCACCAGCTCCTTGCCCACCGTGTACGACGATCCCGGGGTCGAGTGATCCAGGCCCCCCGGCTCGAAGTCGACGCCCTCGTAGGCCCAGCGCATCGGCCAGTCGACCTTCCAGACGAGCTTGCCCTCGTGCTGGGTCGCGACGTTGGTGACGCCCGAGAAGCCGCACGTGCTGCAGGTGTAGGACAGGTCGGTCGTCTCGTCGTCGTACGCCGTGATCTCGACCGTGTCGCGCCCGCACTCGCGGCAGTAGGGCCGGTACGGGAAGCGGGCCAGGTCGCCCTGGCCGGCGGCGTCGTCGCCCTCGTCGGCGACGGAGTCCTGCAGGGCCGCGGCCTCCTGCTCGGTCTCGGCGACCGGCTCGGCCTTCTTGGTGCGGTGCTTCGCGAGCACCTCCTCGATGGTGCTGCGCTCACGGATCGCGTGGAGGACCTGCTCGGTGTAGGCGCCCGCGCGGTACTGCTCGGTCTGGTCGATCTCGACCATCTCCACGCCCAGGTCGGCCAGGGCCGCCCGCAGAGGCGCCTTGAAGTGCTCGGCCCACGACGCGTGGCACTCCCACGGGTCGGGCACGGCCGACAGCGGCCGGCCGATGTGCTCGCTCCACGAGGCGTCGACGCCGGCCGGCACCTTGCGGAACCGGTCGTAGTCGTCCCAGCTGTGCAGGTGACGTACGGCGATGCCTCGGCGCCGGATCTCCTCGGCCACGAAGTGGGGGGTGATGAACTCGCGCAGGTTGCCGAGGTGGATCGGGCCCGACGGACTGGCCCCGGACGCGCAGGTGATCACGTGGTCGCCGAGGTCCTCGCCGTACTGCTGCTGGGCGTGCCGGATCGCGTCGTCGGCCGCGCGGGTGACCCAGTCGTGGGGCTCGCCGGACTGCGCGCCACGTGCCATCAGTGCTGCTCCTGCTGTGGGTAGGGGACTCGACACGCAACGCTACCGGTCGGTCCGGGCCGGCCGGCCCGCCGGCCTCGGGGTGGGAGAGGCGCAGGGATCGGGCGCAGGGTCGGGCGCAGAGACGGCGCAGAGACGGCGCAGAGATCGGCAGGGGGCGCAGGGATCGCGCGCAGAGATCGGGCGTCGGGTCCCCGAAGGCCACCCGACGCCCGCTCCGCGGCGTTGCAGACACGACCAATCCCCCGATTGAGGTCGTGCGCTGCCGCTCGACGCATTGTCACTGGCAGGACCATGCCAGGAGCGAGACAAGTGGCCGTTGACATTAAGATGCCATCCATGGTCCGCCCCGAGTCGCGCACGGTCCTCTCCGCGCTGGGCTTCGCCCCGGCCGTCGAGCGCGTCTACGAGCGCGTGCAGCGCCGCTCAGGCCAGCGCGTGGACCTGATCGCCACGGCTCTGTCGACCACCCCCGAGACCCTGGTGGAGGAGTTGGCTCCCCTGCTGGACCGGGGGATCGTGCGGATCCGCGACGGCGTGATCGAGGTCGAGTCGCCGACCGAGGCCCTGGCGCGGCTGATCGTGCTGCACAGCGAGACCGTCTCCCGATCGCACGCCGACCTCGCCACCTTGGCGCGCGCGGTCCCGCTCCTCGTCGCCGGGACGACCCGTCCGAGCGAGGGCGAGGTCGAGGACGTGCGCCCGATCGACGGCGAGGTCAGCTCGGGCGGCGATGCGCCCCGGCTCATCGCGGCGATGATCTCCCAGAGCGAGGGGGACCTGTGCTGGCTGCGCCCGGACCAGTGGCGCGCCGGCCGCGAGGCGGCGCTGCTGGCAGTGATCCGGGACCTGACCGCATCGGGACGACGTTCTCGGGCGATCTATCCGGTGCGGATCCTGCGGGAGGCGCCCGACGTCGTGCGGGCCCGAGCCGGAGCCGGGGAGGAGGTGCGTCTGCTGCCCGAGCTCCCGACCCGGATGTTCATCATCGGGCGTACGCACGCGGTCCTGCCCGAGCCCCTCGGCTTCGTCGACGAGCCGCGGACCCTGGTCCGGCAGCAGGGCTTGGTCGAGGCGCTGCTGCTCTACTTCGAGCAGCTGTGGGACCGGGCCACCCCGGTGCCGGGGCTCGAGGACGCGCCCACCCGCGGCGAGCTGCGCCGCTTCCTGCTCGAGCAGCTGGCTGCGGGCGAGCACGACGAGCAGATCGCCCGCCGGCTCGACCTGAGCCTGCGCACCGTGCGCCGCCGCGTCGCCGACCTGATGACCGAGCTCGGCGCGGACTCCCGCTTCCAGGCGGGCGTCGAGGCGGCGCGCCGGGGCTGGATCTAGGCCGGGCCCCCGCGCCCGTCGCTCGGCAGCACCATCGCGTAGGCGCCGGCCTCCACGCGCCAGGTGCGGTGTCGCTCGGGGCCGTACAGCTCGCCGTCGGCGCTGACCCAGAACGGTCCACCCGAGACCGACACCGTGGAGCCGCGACGGTAGAGCACGTCGTCGCGGTGGTGGTGGGTCGCGACGCCCAGGTGGGCGGCGTAG
Source organism: Nocardioides sp. (assembly GCA_049593675.1). Lineage (GTDB taxonomy): Bacteria > Actinomycetota > Actinomycetes > Propionibacteriales > Nocardioidaceae > Nocardioides. Next base: position 220 of record JBAWHI010000082.1, on the reverse strand, counting down.
AGCAGCCGGGCGACCGGCCCGACCGACCGGGAGATCATCAGGTCGACCTTGCCGTCGCCGGGATCGGCCGCCGGAGTGAGCTCCGCCCCGCCACCGACCGAGGTGCCGTTGCCGACCGCTGCCATCAGCACCGGCTGGTCGAGGTCGTTGACGACCTCGCCGTCGACCTCGACGTGGATCCGGATGATGGGGGGCTTCCACGCCGTGAGCCCGGCCCCGA
>JBAWHI010000081.1:0-7554 GCA_049593675.1 Nocardioides sp. | reverse complement strand
AGCCTAGTGGGGCCGCGCCAGCGGACCCACTGAAGGTGGTCGAGCGAGACGCGCGGGCGAGGAACGAGCCCGCGACCGTCGTGTCGAGACCGGGGCACCAGCGGACCCACTGACGGTGGGAGCGGGCCCGTGACCGTCGTGTCGAGACCGGGGCAACAGCGGACCCACTGAAGGTGGTCGAGCGAGACGCGCGGGCGAGGAACGAGCCCGCGACCGTCGTGTCGAGACCGGGCGCTCAGTCGGTCGTCAGCACCCGGAGGTGGCCGCGGCGGGCGGTCTCGCGGCCGGTCTCCTGCACCCGCGGGATCTGGGCGACCGGTGCCGGCCGGGCGGCTTCGCGCACCGCGTCGGCCAGGGCGAGCAGGTCGTCGCTGGAGGGCCCCTGGGCCGCGGGGTCGGCGGCGAGCCGCAGCACCTCCCAGCCGCGCGGCGCGCTGAGACGCTCGCTGTGGGTCTCGCACAGGTCGTAGGCGTGCGGCTCGGCGAAGGTCGCGAGCGGACCGAGGACGGCCGTCTGGTCCGCGTAGACGTAGGTCAGCGTGCAGACCGCGGCACGGCCGCACGCCGTGCGCGAACAGCGGCGGGCGAGACTCACGCGGCAGACGGTACCGCCCACTCCGGCCCGACCGGATTAGGCTCGCGGCGTGGAACAGAAGCGTCGTACCCGGGACCGTCGCGGGCGCGGGATGCGCGGCCCGGCCGTGCTTCCCCGGGTGCCGGGCCGGCCCGAGCAGCGGACCAGCCGCGAGCGCTTCGACGAGCTCGCCCTCCGGATCGTCACCGGCATCGACGCGCGCTGGCAAGACGAGCTCGGTCTGGTCGAGTACGCCGTGGAGGACACCCCGCAGCTCCCCGACGACTGGACCACCGGCATCGTGCCGCTGTCCTCGCTCGTCCGCGGCACCGGAGCCGTTCCCACCCGGCTGGTGCTCTTCCGTCGTCCGATCGAGCACCGCTGCGAGACCCGCGAGGACCTCGAGGCGATGGTGCTGACCGTGGTCGTCGAGCAGGTCGCCGAGCTGCTCGGCCTGGACGCCGAGCAGGTCGATCCGAGGTACGACCGCGACTGAGGCCGCAGCGGCCGGTCGCTACTCCTCGTCCGACCCGTCGACCGGGCTCGGCTCCGGGGTGTACTCCGGATCGAGGATCGGGCGGGAGGTCTCGTCGATGCGCTCGGTCACTCCGTCGAGGTCGAGGACCCCGACGCCGAACACGAGCTGCTGGAGGTCGGAAGCGACCGCGACCTCGAGCTCGGGCAGGGTGTCGATGACCGGCGCGAGGCTCATCGAGCGCACGCTCGAGTTGAAGACCGACGCGTGCTCGGGCTGCCGGCCCGGCTGCAGGAAGGTGTCGGAGAGCGCCACCTCGAGGTTGGCCGGCGCGAGGTAGCCGGCGCGGGTCACGGTGCTGACGGACTGCACCGAGAGCTCGTGGACCATCAGGTCGGCGGCGGCCGGGGCGCTGGCCGCCTTGCGCGACATGCAGAGAGCGCTGACGTCGCCGACCGTCGCCGAGCCGTCGAGCACGGGCATCGGCAGCACGTCGAAGTCGAGGCCCCCGACCACCCTCAGCTCCGGGGTCAGGTCACGGTAGCCGGCGATCATCGCGAGCTTGCCGCGCTTGAACCAGGTCAGCGCCGGCGCGTCGACGAGCTGCGCCGGGTCGAGGGTGACCTGCGGGTTGCGCAGCAGCTCCAGCGTGCGCTCGAGCGCGGAGCGCGAGGCGTCGCTGGAGAACGTCAGCGACTTCGGGTCGACGGCGTCGTCGAAGATCGACCCGCCACCGGACTCGATGAACGGGGACAGGCCCGGGAGCGTGGCGGCGATGTGCACGCCCTTGGTGCCGAGCCGCGGGCGGCTGGCGAACTCCGCGGCCGCCGAGAACTCCTCGAAGGACCAGCTGGTGTCGTCCTCCTCGGGCGCCGGGAGGTCGCGAGCCCGCATCCGCTCGAACCGCACGAGGTCGGGGTTGTAGTAGATGACCATGGGCGACACGGCGTACGGCATGCACTGGAGCCGGTCGTCGACGCTGAAGGCCTGGATCGCGTCTCGGGAGTAGGCGTCGCCGAACGACACCCCACGCTCGTCGATGAGCTCGTCGATCGGCTGGGTGTAGTCGTTCTCGAGCAGCCAGCGCAGGTCGGAGTGGGAGGCGAGGAAGACGTCCGGCACCTCGGCGCCCTCCTCGATCGCGTCGCGCATGTCGGTGTGCGTCTCCCAGCCACGCTGACGCACCTCGGGCCCGTCGGAGCTCCGGTTCCACGCGTCGATGGTGGCCTGGAAGGCGGCGAGCTGCTCCGGCGGCCCGTAGGCCCCGAACGTCAGGGTCGTGGCGGGCGTGGTGGACGGCGGCTTCGGGCGCGGATCGTCAGCGGTGTCGGTGCAGCCGACCGCAGCCAGCATGAGGCCCATCGCTGCGAGTCCTCCGAGCATGGTGCGGCGCACCCGACTCCCCCTCACTGCACCCTCCTCCGTTGACGGCCTGCCTGGCGGCCCCGTGGGAAGGCCTTGCGTGACGGCACCGCTCGGACGCCGCGCACGGGTCCGAGCTGGGCCCAGCCTAGCGAGTGTCGGTGCGCCGTTTGTCCCGCGCCGTTCCCTAGCCTGGACGACGTGCCTCGGGTCACGTCCACGACACTGCGCGCGGCGAGCGCCGCGCTGCTCGTCGCGGCCCTCGGCCTGGGCGCTGGACCGGACCCGGGCGCCGCCCACGCCATCCCTGCCGACCCGCCCGAGCGGTCGGCTGTGCGCACCCACCTCCTCGACCCGGAGCGGCTGCCGGCCCTCGCCGGCCGTGAGTGGAAGGTCCGGCCGGGCCTCGGTCACAGCGACGCCGCGGCCGTCGGCGCCTGCCAGAAGACACCGCTCAACACTCTCGGCGCGGTGGCGACCGGCCACCGGCACTTCACCGCTGGCCGCGGGATCCGCGCCACCCAGGTGGTGGCACGCTTCGTCGACCCGCGCTCGGCGTGGCGTGCCCACCAGGTCCTCCGGGCCTGGCGGGCGGACTGCGAGGAGCGGGTCACCCACGTTGCCGTGGGGCCGCTGGAACCCGTCTACGTCCGCACCGGCACCGCCGACACCTACCGTGCGTCGTACCCCCGATCGGGAGCGGCCGGCATCGCCATGCACCGCTCGGGCGCCTACCTGACGATCGTCGAGGTCACGGCGACGCCCCCGCGCTACCCCGCGTCCTGGGACCCGGTGCGCAAGGCGGTCCGTCGCATCGCGCGGACCTTCTGATCAGAGCGAGTGGAAGCGTCGCGCCGCGGCGACGACCCGATCGAAGACCGCGCGGTCCAAGGCGGCGCCCTCGCGGCGTACCGCGCTCTCGGGAAGGGTGAGCAGCCGGTCCAGGCGCACCTCGCTCGGGCGCCGCTCGCGGTCCCAGGCGCCGGTGCCGACGTCCATCCAGTGACGACCGTAGCGCGCCTCCTGGGCGGCGTCGCGGTCGTGGTCCTGACTGGTCAGCATCAACCCGAGCAGGTCGGCGCCCGCCCGTCCGACCAGCAGGACCGGCCGGTCCTTGCCCTGGCTCGGGTCCTCCTCGTAGGGCACCCACCCCCACACCACCTCGCCCGGGTCCGGGCGACCGTCGCGGTTCGGGGAGTAGGAGACCCGAGAGGCGCTCGCGCTCGTCGAGCGCGAACGGCGACGGAGGAGGCGGCGCAGGGATCGCATGGCGCGAGCCTAGGCCGCGCCCGGAGTTGGAAGCCGGAGGAGGCCGGGAAGAAGAAGGAGTACGCCGGACCGGGAGCGCCTCACGGCGCGTGGCCGCTCGTAGCGGCTTATTTTGGGACCCGGGGCTGCCACAGCCCGACGTACTCCTCGACCCACTGTAAACGGCGGCTGGTGACGCCGTCAGCCCAAGCCGACTTCCAGCTCGATGTGTCCTGCCGCCTCCAGCTGCTCCGAGAGCACGAGCACGCGCTGCACGTCGACGGTCGGTGCCGACGCGAGTGCTGCTCGACCGGTGGCGACGACGCGGGCGAAGGCAGCTGCGCGCAACAGCACGTCGGCGAAGTCGCTGCCGGCGATCCCCGTCAGTACCTCGTCGACCATCGCCTGGAGCTGCTCCGGGCCGGGCGGGTCGGCGACTCCGGACACCACCCGGGCGACCTGGGCGACGCGCCCGGCCTCGAACTCCCGCGCGACGCCGACGGGGTCGGCATAGACCCACGAGCGCAGGAGATAGAGCCGCCACAGGCACCCCGCGAGCGAGTCCGCGGGCGCCCCTGACCAGACCTCGGCGATCGCCTCGATGCCCTCGGTGTCCGCGAGGTGCACCAGCCGCTCGGCGACCTCAGCGTCGTCGGACTGGCGGGCTCCGCGCACCAGGAGGGCGGCGGCGCGGTCGGCGGCCTCGCTCACCAGGGCCGGGTCGGTGCCACCGACCATCCCCTCGAAGAAGTCCCCGCCCGGTGTCATCGGACGGTGGTGCCGGCGCTCGGTCATCTCTCGGGGACCCGAGGGAGTCGCGTCGCGGACGAGCGAGGCCGAGAGGTCGCGCGATGCCAGGGCGTGGTCATCCGTGCAGGCTACGACGGATCCGCTGGTCGCTGACCGGGGCAGGGGTGCCGAGCTGCTGCGCCCACAGCGAGACGCGGTACTCCTCGAGCATCCAGCGCACCTGGCGCAGGCGTGCGCCGGGCGGGCGCCCGTCGGGTAGCGCCTCGATCTGGTGCAGGTAGCCGTCCTGGAGGTCGGCGATCTGATCCATCAGCTGCCGGTCCCGATGCAGCTGCCCCGCGAGCTTCTCGCGGCGCTGCTCCAGGGCCGCGAGATAGGTCGGGTAGCGGCGCAGCTGGACCACCCCGGCCTCCCCGACGAAGCCCCGGTGGACCAGGCGGGCCAGCTGGGCGCGCATGTCGGTCAGCGCCGGCAGCGTGACCAGGTCGGCTCGCCCGCTCACCGACTTCTCCGCCCGCCGCCACGCGTCCAGGACCCGCATCACGTCGGCCATCACGGCGCGCAGATGGGCCTCGAGGTCACGGGCCGCCTCGGTCTTCAGTGCCTCGTAGCCGGCCCGGTCCCGCACCGGCGGCCGCGCGTCGACGACGGCCCCGACGACGGCCGCACGGACGTCCTCGAGCAGCTCACCGACGCTCGGGTACGGCGACCCGGCGAGACCGAGCTTCTCGACGTTGGTGAGGCCGTCGAGCACCCGCTTGACGGGCGAGTCCAGCTCGAGCAGCAGCAGCCGGCGTACCCCGAGGCGGTGCCGGGCCTCCTGCTCCTCCGCCGACCCGAACACCTCGAGCCCGACGCTCGCGCCCTCGTCGACCAGCGCCGGGTAGCCCTGCACCTCGTGCCCGGCGCGCCGCTGGGTGAAGGACGCCTCGATGGTGTCGAAGTCCCAGGTCGTCTCGCCGCTGCGCGCAAGGCCACTGTCGCTCGCGACCTCGCGCAGCGCCTCGGCGAACTGGGGTCGCAGCGGCTCCTTGAGCGCGTCCAGGTCCTTGCCGCGGGCCTGCTCGCGGCCGTCCTCGTCGACCACGCGGTACGTCGGGCGCAGGTGCTCGGGCACCTTGGCCCAGTCCCAGGCCTCCCGGGGCACCACGACCCCGGTCGTCGAGCGGCACCACCGCTCGAGCGCGTCCAGCAGCGACTCCTCCCCCGGCGGCACGGCGGCGAGGAACTCACGCGCCTTGTTGGGGGCGGGCACGAAGGTGACGCGCAGCGCCTTGGGCAGGCTGCGGATCAGGGCGGTGACCAGCTCCTCCCGAAGGCCCGGCACGTTCCACGAGAAGTCGTCGGCCTCGACCCGGTTGAGGGTCGCGACGGGCACGTCGATCGTCAGCCCGTCGTCGTCGGACCCCGGCTCGAAGTGGTAGCTGATCGGGAAGGTCAGGCCCTCCCCCGACCCTGCCGCCTGCCACTGCTCGGGATAGTCCGCGGCGCTGATCTCGTCGGCGGAGTCGTGCGTCAGCATCGACGGGTCGAAGGTCAGCAGCCGGCCGTCGCGCTGCCGCTCGCGCTTCCACCACTGGTCGAAGTGCGCGCCGCTGACCACGTCGGCGGGGATCCTGCCGTCGTAGAAGTCGAACAGGGTGTGCTCGTCGACGACGATGCCCCGCCGCCGGGCCCGGTGCTCGAGCTCCTCGGCCTCCTCCAGGAGGCGCCGGTTGGTCTCCAGGAACCGGTGCCGGCCCTGCTCGGCGGCGGCCCACTCGCCGTACACGAGGGCGTGGCGGATGAAGAGCTCGCGCGCCAGCGCGGGGTCGACCTTCCCGAAGGCGACCCTGCGGTCGGACACCAGCGGCACGCCGTACAGCGTCACCCGCTCGTTGGCGACCACCGAGGCGCGCTTCTTGCTCCAGTGCGGCTCGGAGTAGGTGCGCTTCACGAGGTGGGCGCCGATCTGCTCGGCCCACTCGGGCTTGATCGCGGCGTTCTGCCGTGCCCAGAGGCGACTGGTCTCGACGAGCTCGCCGGCCATCAGGAACGGCGGGTTCTTCCGCGCCAGGCCGCTGCCGGGGAAGATCGCGAACTTCGCGCCGCGGGCGCCGAGATACTCCCGCATCGGACGCCGGCCTCGCCCCCCGGCCGGCGAGCCGGTGGCGGCATCACGCTCCTCGAGCAGCCCGATGTGGCTGAGCAGGCCCGAGAGGAGCGCCTGGTGGATGCCGTCGCTGTCGACCGTGTCGGCCGGCTGCCCGACCTGGATGTCCATCTCCTTGGCGACCTGGCGCAGCTGGGACTCGAAGTCCTGCCACTCCCGGACTCGCAGGTAGTTGAGGAACTCGCGCTTGCACATCCGTCGGAAGGCGCTGCTGCTGAGCTCCTTCTGCTGCTCCTTGAGGTAGCGCCAGAGGTTGAGCCAGGTGAGGAAGTCGCTGCCCTCGGCCTTGAAGCGCGCGTGCTGCTGATCGGCCTGCGCCTGGTGCTCGGCGGGGCGCTCGCGCGGGTCCTGGAGGGAGAGCGCGGCGGCGATCACGATCACCTCGCGCACGCACCCGAGCCGCTCGGCCTCGAGGATCATCCGCGCCAGGCGTGGGTCGATGGGCAGGCGCGCGAGGCGTCGGCCGACCTTGGTGAGCTGCGGGCCTGGTCCTCGTCCCGCGGGTCCCAGGGCGCCGAGCTCCTCGAGGAGCTGGACGCCGGCGTTCACGTTGCGCCGGTCCGGCGGCTCGACGAACGGGAACCTGCCGATGTCGCCGAGCCCGAGCGAGGTCATCTGCAGGATCACGCTGGCCAGGTTGGTGCGCAGGATCTCGGGGTCGGTGAACTCCGGTCGGCCCTCGAAGTCCTCCTCGGAGTAGAGCCGGATCGCGATGCCGGCCTCGACGCGACCGCACCGGCCGGAGCGCTGGTTGGCCGAGGCCTGGCTGATCGGCTCGATCGGCAGCCGCTGCACCTTGGTCCGCACCGAGTAGCGGCTGATCCGGGCGACACCGGTGTCGACGACGTAGCGGATCCCCGGCACCGTCAACGACGTCTCGGCCACGTTGGTGGCCAGCACGATGCGGCGCACGGCGTTGCCGTGGGAGGAGAACACCCGGTGCTGCTCGGCGGCCGAGAGCCGGGAGTAGAGCGGGACGACCTCGAGCGTCGA
>JBAWHI010000080.1:0-8046 GCA_049593675.1 Nocardioides sp. | reverse complement strand
ACGCGAAACCGACCCCGGGTCCACGGTCGCGGCTGCGCTCGCCCTCGCGGAGCGAGCCGGTGCACGGCGTACCGTCCAGCGCGGCGTTCCGGTCGCGTGGCGCAACGTGGTGTCGCAGCCTCAGCGCACCGAGTTCGAGGGGATCTCGTCAGGCTCGCCCTCCGCGGTCGTCGAGTGGTTCGGCGGCCGGGACGGCTACACCGTGGACGGTCACGAGGTCGTCGCCGCAAGCCCGACGGAGGTCACCCTCGAGACCGAGGGGGTGCGCACCACCTACGCGATCGCGGTGGCCGGCGGCGTCGTCGACGTCGACAGCGCGCTCGGACACGTCCGGCTGACGATCGTGCCGCGGTTCGTCGACCCCGCCGATGCCGTGGCCAGCGGCAGCCTGCTGGCGCCGATGCCGGGCACCGTGGTCCGGGTCGCGGTCGAGGCCGGACAGGCCGTGGCCGCCGGTGAGGCGGTGCTCGTGCTGGAGGCCATGAAGATGCAGCACACCGTGAGCGCGCCGCACGCCGGTGTCGTCGCGGAGATCAACGTCAGTCCCGGTGCGCAGGTCGCCTCCGGAGAAGTGCTCGCCGTAGTCGAAGGAGAAGACGCATGACCACGTTCACCGAGTCCGAGGAGCGCCAGGAGCTGCGCAAGGCGGTGGCCCGGCTGGCCGGCAAGTACGGCCGCGACTACTTCACCGAGCAGGCCCGGTCCGGTGGCAAGACCACCGACCTGTGGCTGGAGATCGGGAAGCTCGGCTACCTCGGGATCAACATCCCCGAGGCGTACGGCGGTGGGGGCGGCGGCATCGGCGACATCGCGGCGGTCTGCGAGGAGCTGGCCGCGCAGGGCTGCCCGCTGCTGCTGATGGTCGTCAGCCCGGCGATCTGCGGCACCATCATCAGCCGCTACGGCACCGAGGAGCAGAAGCAGCGCTGGCTCCCGGGCATCTGCGACGGCACCGGCACCATGGCCTTCGCGATCACCGAGCCCGACGCCGGCACGAACACCCACAACATCACCACGACCGCGCGCCGCGACGGCGACGAGTGGGTGCTCAACGGCCGCAAGATCTACATCTCCGGCGTCGACGAGGCCGACAACGTGCTGGTCGTGGCACGCACCGAGGACGCGCGGACCGGCAAGCTCAAGCCCTGCCTGTTCGTCATCCCGACCGACGCGCCCGGCTTCGAGTTCTCGGCCATCCCGATGGAGATCGTCAGCCCCGAGCTGCAGTTCCAGGTCTTCATCGACGACGTCCGGCTGCCGGCCGACGCGCTCGTCGGCGACGAGGACGGCGGGCTCGTCCAGCTCTTCGCGGGGCTGAACCCCGAGCGGATCATGGCCGCGTCGTTCTCCACCGGGCTGGGCCGCTTCGCGCTCGAGAAGGCGACGGCGTACGCCAAGGAGCGCACGGTCTTCAAGGGCGCCATCGGCTCCCACCAGGCGATCGCGCACCCGCTCGCCCAGTCGCACATCGAGATCGAGATGGCCCGGCTGATGACCCAGAAGGCGGCCGCCCTCTACGACGCCGGCGACGACATGGGTGCCGGTGAGGCCGCCAACATGGCCAAGTACGCCGCCGCCGAGGCCGCCTGTGACGCCGCCGACCGTGCGGTGCAGACCCACGGCGGCAACGGGATCACCCAGGAGTACGGCATGGCCGGCCTCCTCGTCGCCACCCGCGCGGGTCGGATCGCCCCCGTCAGTCGGGAGATGATCCTGAACTTCGTCGCGATGCACTCCCTGGGGCTGCCGAAGTCCTACTGACCGGCCCTGGGGAGGTTTGTCGGCCGGCCGACAAAACCTGCTGCCTGGACGACGAATCTTCATCGTCCAGGCGGGAGGAACGTCGGCCGGCTGACGAAACTTCGACCCGGCCCTTCCCAGACTCGAACGCATGTTCGATCATGGGGAGGTGATCCTGCACGCCGACCTCGACTCGTTCTACGCCTCGGTCGAGCAGCGCGACGACCCGCAACTGCGCGGGCGGCCGGTGATCGTGGGCGGCGGGGTGGTGCTGGCGGCCTCCTACGAGGCGAAGGCGTACGGCGTCCGCTCGGCCATGGGTGGGCGCCAGGCGGCCCGGCTGTGCCCGGACGCGATCGTGGTCCCGGCGCGGCTCTCGGCCTACGTCGAGGCGAGCAAGCGGGTCTTCGAGATCTTCGACGACACCACGCCCCTGGTCGAGGGGATCTCGATCGACGAGGCGTTCCTCGACGTCGGGGGACTGCGGCGCCTGGTCGGCGCGCCGGAGACGATCGCGGCCGACCTGCGCCGGCGGGTGCGCGAGGAGGTGGGGCTGCCGATCTCGGTGGGGATCGCCCGGACCAAGTACCTCGCCAAGGTGGCGAGCGCGGTCAGCAAGCCCGACGGCCTGCTCGCGGTCGCACCGGACGGCGAGGCGGAGTTCCTGCACCCCCTGCCGGTCGAGCGGCTCTGGGGCGTCGGCGCGATCACCGCCGCCAAGCTGCACGCCGAGGGGATCCGGACCATCGGTCAGCTCGCGACCCGCGAGGAGGAGGAGCTGGCGCTCGCCGTCGGCAAGGCGTCCGGGCGGCACCTGTGGGCGCTGGCGAACCTGCGCGACCCGCGCCCGGTCCAGGTCGGGCGCCGGCGGCGCTCGATCGGCTCGCAGTGCGCGCTCGGATTCGGCAAGCCGCACAGCCACGACGAGCTGGACGCGCTGCTCGCCGGTCTCGTGGACCGGGTGACGCGACGACTGCGGGGTGGCGAGCGGGTCGGGCGGACGTTCACGCTCCGGCTGCGCTTCGACGACCTCAGCCGGGCGACCCGATCCTCGACGATCCCGCGTTCGACGGCCTCGACGGCGACCTGGCTGGAGACGGGTCGGCGGCTCCTGTCCGGGGCGATGCCGCTGGTCGAGGAGCGGGGCTGCACGCTGCTCGGCATCACGGTGTCGGGTCTCGAGGACGGGCGCGAGGAGCAGCTCGAGCTGCCGCTCTTCGTCGACGAGCACCGGGCGATGACGCTGGACGGCGCGCTCGACCTGGTGCGCGACCGGTTCGGCTCGGCGGCGATCACGCGGGGGGCGCTGGTCGGCCGGCGGGTCGGGATGGAGATGCCGACCCTGCCCGACCCCGGTCCGGAGCCCCACCGTCCGGCCGCGCTGCGACGCTGACCGCCATCCGCTCCCGGAGCCCCCGGATCGTCGTCGCCCCGGTCGTGCGGGGCGAGCCGGACGGCGATCCGACCGTGGCCGATCGCGCCGCCCGGTAGCGTGGGCCCGTGGGTAGGGTCCTCGACGGTGCTGACCGTACGCAGCGTCGCTTCTCCGCACTGGGCTACCCCGTCGGTGTGATCTACAAGTTCTTCGACGACCAGGGCAACTACCTGGCCTCGATCATCACCTACTACGCGTTCATCGCGATCTTCCCGGTCATGCTGCTCGCCAGCTCGATCCTCGGCTTCGTGCTGCAGGGCAACCAGGAGCTCCAGGAGGAGGTGATCGACTCGGCGCTCGCGCAGTTCCCGATCATCGGCACCCAGCTCGTCCTCCCCGACGGGCTCACCGGATCGACGTGGGCGATCGTGATCGGCGGCGTCGTCGCGATCTACGGCTGCCTGGGCCTGGGGCAGGCCGTCCAGAACGCGCTCAACATCGCCTGGTCGGTGCCCCGCAACAGCCGACCGAACCCGATCAAGCTCCGACTCCGCAGCCTGTTGATCCTGATGACCGCCGGTGTCGCCGTGCTGGTCGTGTCGCTGCTGTCCATCCTGGGCAGCAGCACCCAGCTGCTCGGCGAGAACTTCGACACCACGATCCCGTGGGGGATCGAGATCCTCACGGTCCTGCTCAACGGCTCGGTGCTGACGCTCCTCTTCCGGCTCGGCTCGGCGCGCGAGCACCGGATCCGGTACGCCGCGCCCGGCGGCTTCACCGTCGCGGCGATGTGGGTGGTCCTGCAGTACTTCGGGACGCTCTACGTCACCGAGGTGCTCGCCAAGGCCGGGCCGGTCAACCAGACGTTCGGGCTCGTGCTCGGGCTGATGGGTCTCATCTACTTCGCCTCGGTCATGGGCGTGTTCGGCATGCAGATCAACGTGGTGCTCGCGCGCCGGCTCTGGCCGCGGGCCCTGCTGACGCCCTTCACCGACAACGTCGAGCTCACCGACGCCGACAAGCGGGCCTACACCGGCTACGCCAGAGCCCAACGGCACAAGGGCTTCGAGAACATCGAGATCACGTTCACCGACACCCAGCGGCTCAAGCGGCTCGACATCGAGGACGACCAGGCCGACCACTCGGCCTAGGAGCACCGCCCGGCCCGGCGGGGCGCTGGATGAGTATCCGGGCCGATGTCACCCGGTCGCATCCGGGCAACGATGGCGCGATGAGAGCATCCCTCGTCGCCGGCGCCGTCCTGACCTCGCTCGCGATCGCGATCTGCCTGTTCCTCGGGACCGTCGGCTGGTTCTTCGTCGGGTTCGCGATGATGACCGACTGCACCACCGACTACAGCGAGCTGGGCAACGACACGTGCACGACGACCGGTCGCTGGATCAACGCCGGCGCGCTCCTGCAGTGGGTGCTCGCCGCGACGGGAGCGGCGCTGCTGGTGTGGGGACTGGTCGCCAAGCGCTCGGCCCACCTGGTGATCGGGGGTGTCGCCCTGGCGGCGGTCTCGGTCGTGACGATCGTCGCCACGACCTGGGCGGCGGATCGGTCCTACTGCCAGCCGGGCACGCCGGGGTACGCGCGAAGCTACTGCTCGACCGGGCCGTGACCCGTCGCCCGGTCAGGCGACCAGGCGCTCGCGCAGCGCGTCGACGAGCCGGTCGTCGAGACCGAGGCCGCGGCGCAGGTAGTCCTCGACGGACCCGTAGTCGGCGGCGACGGCCTCGTAGGCCGCGTCGAGGTACTCCGGCTCGACGAGCATCGTCGGCTCGTAGACGGCGACCTTGTCGGGCCCGAGGTGCTCGGCGATCAGGGCCAGGTACTTCGCCCGCGTCGTCGAGGAGACCTGGTTGGTCAGCAGGTAGTCCTCGACGATGGTCGCCCGGTCCACGCCCGCGATCTCGAGCAGGAGTGCGGCCGCCCAGCCGGTGCGGTCCTTGCCGGCGGTGCAGTGGAACAGCTGGGGCGTCCCGTCGGTCGCGAGCGAGGTCAGCAGCTGGGAGTACGCCGCGCGCGAGCCGGCCGACCGGACGAACCCGTCGTACACCTCGCGCATCACCCGGCGCGCCGCGTCCGTGTCGGCCAGGCCCTTGACCATCTCGGTGGGGATGCCGGTGATGGAGACGTGGTGCCACACGGCGCCCGGGACCGCCACGTCAGGGTGGGCCTCGACCTCCGAGATGCCGCGCAGGTCGTGGATCGCACAGATGCCCAGAGCGGACAGGGAGGCCGCGTCGGCGTCGGTGAGCTGCAGCTCGTTCGAGCGGTAGAACACGCCGCGCCGCACCCGGCCGCCGGCGAGGGTCGGGTGCCCCGGGCCGCTGCCTGCCACGTCGCGGAAGTTGTCGGCGGAAGCGAGGCGGAGAAGCTCGGTCGGTGCGTCGGTCACGCTGCGCAGGATAGTCGGCACAGCGGTGCCGCCCGAAAAACGGACGATGAACGACCGTGGACGTCGGGTGGGGAGGCGGGCCGGTCAGCGCAGCGGCACGAACCGGTAGCGGCCGTGGCTGCTGATCGCCGGCTCGCCGCCGTTCGACTCGAGCAGCAGCATCTCGCCGTCCACCGGGATCACCATCCGCCCCGTCGCGGTGAGCTGGCCGACGAGCTCGGTCGGCAGCTCGCGGGCCTCGGCCGACACCAGGATCCGGTCGTACGGCGCCCGCGTCGGATCGCCGAGCCTGCCCGGGCTCGCCGCCTCGATGCGCGCCCAGGGCCAGTCGTGCCTGGCCAGGTGGCGTCGGCCGAGGTCGACCAGGTCGGGCACCAGCTCCAGCCCGAGGACGCTGCCTCTCGGACCGCAGAGGTGGGCGAGCAGACCGGTCGTCCACCCCGAGCCCGAGCCGACGTCGAGGACCCGGTCGCCGGGTCGAACGTCGAGCAGTCGCAGCATCGCCTCGACCGTGCGCGGCTGCGAGTTCGTCTGCCCGTGCCCGATGTCGAGCGGACCGTCGTAGGACGCGCGGCGTCGCTGCGCCCGCGACAGGAACCACTCCCGCGGCACCGCCGCGAACGCCGCACCGACCCGATCGGCGTCCATGCTCCGAGTGAACCACGGTCGTCGGCAGGTCGCCGTCCGCGCGCCGCCGGATGTAACGCGGGGTTATGGCTTCTGGGCACCCGAAATTTCGGTGTCCTAGAGCGCATAACCCCGCGTTACATGAGCCGAGCCTCCTCCGCCGACCCAGCCCCCGCTGAGCTCCTACGCCGAGCGCTGGGGCGGGAGTGGCACGAACATCGAGGTGCGGGCGGCGTACTCGGGATAGCCGGGTCGCTGCATCATGGTGCGCTCGAGCAGTCGGGCGCCGGTCGCGAAGAGGAGGAAGTAGGTCATCGCCGCGGGCGCGATGACGGTGGCCAGGCCGGCGAGCCAGCCGGAGGCGACGCCGCCGGCGAGCCAGATCCCCCACCACACGCACGCGTCGCCGAAGTAGTTCGGGTGCCGGGTCCACGCCCAGAGCCCACGATCCATCACGGGTCCGCGGTCGGGATCGCGCTTGTACGCAGCCAGCTGGGCGTCGCCCACGGTCTCGAAGACCATGCCGAGCAGCCACACCGCGACACCGAGCCACACGACCCAGGGCCACTCGGGGCCGAGGATCGCGGCCGCCTGCAGCGGCAGCGAGATCAGCCAGACCGCGACGCCCTGGACCAGGAAGACCTTGCGCACCGCGATGCCCATGCCGACCTCGTCGAGCGGGCCGCCGAGCACCTTCACGTAGCGCGGGTCCTCGCCGTGCCCGCGCCCCCGGGTGAAGACGTGCGATGCGAGCCGGCCGGCCCACACCCCGACGAGCACCAGCAGGAGCCAGGACTGCCAGGTGCCGGACACCACCGCGCTCACCAGCGCGACCAGCGCCAGGGCCGGGCCCCAGGCGACGTCGACGACCGCGACCCGCGCGAGACGCGCGGCGATGACGGCGGTCACCGTCATCACGAGCGCCGCCGCCGCGAGCGAGAGGCCGGCGATCAGGAGGAAGTCAGACACCGGCTGCCTCCCGCGGGCGCTCCATCAGGATCTGGTCCACGCCCATCCTGCCGTCGCGGAAGGCCATCGACCCGCCGACCAGGTAGAGCCGCCACACCCGCACGACCTCCTCCCCGACCAGGTCGGTGAGGAGGTCGAGGTGGGCGTCGAAGTTCGCGAGCCAGCCGGAGACGGTCCACACGTAGTGCTCGCGCAGCGCCTGGACGTCGCGCACCTCGAGCCCCCCGGTCTCGAGGTACGCGACCGTCTCCCCCAGCGGCCGCATGTGCATGTCCGGAGCGATGAACGACTCGATGAACGGCCCACCTCCGGGATGCTTTCCGCGGCGCGACATCTGCTGGACCAGCACCCGGCCACCGGGCCGGACCGCGCGGTGCAGCGCGGCGGCGTACGTCGCGTAGTTCTGCTCGCCGACGTGCTCGCCCATCTCCAGCGATCCCACCGCGTCGAAGCCGGAGTCCGGCACCTCGCGATAGTCCTGGAGCCGGATCTCGACCCGGTCCGTGAGGCCGCGGTCGGCGATCCGCTTGTCGATGAACGCCTTCTGTCGAGCGGAGATCGTCACCCCGAGGACCTGGGCGCCGTAGTGCTCCGCAGCGTGCAGCGAGAGGGACCCCCACCCGCAGCCGACGTCGAGCATGCGCTGGCCCGGCTCGAGCCCGAGCTTCGTGCACACCAGGTCGAGCTTCGCCGTCTGGGCCTCCTCGAGCGTGGTCTGCGCAGACTCGAAGTAGCCGCAGGAGTAGGCCATCGACGGGTCCAGGATCAGCTCGTAGAAGTCGTTGGAGAGGTCGTAGTGGTGGCTGATCGCGCGACGGTCGCGCACCAGGCTGTGCATCCGTCCGCGGACCCGGGCCTGCGACGCCGGCGCTCCGGGCGGTACGCCGAGTGCGCCGGTCGAGATCGCGGCGCGGACGGCGCGCAGCAGCGC
>JBAWHI010000079.1:0-5502 GCA_049593675.1 Nocardioides sp. | reverse complement strand
CCCGCCTACCAGCGCAAGGGATAGCGTCCCGGCACCTGTGCCGGGTGTGGGAGTCGAACCCACACGTCCTTGCGGACAGTGGTGTTTGAGACCACCGCGTCTGCCATTCCGCCAACCCGGCCGTGAGTCGCGCAAACCTTAGCCGAGCCCGCCGGCATCGCCCACGTCCGCCCCGACCGGAGCGGCTCGGATCGGCCCGGATGGGCGGTGCCGGGCGTCCGGCGCCGTGCCCCGGGCGCGCAGGAGATAGCCTTCTGGCCGTGAGTGAGCAGTCGACCCCCGCGGCGGCGACCCGTCGCGTCGTCATCGCCGAGGACGAGGTGCTGATCCGGATGGACCTCGCCGAGATGCTCGCCGAGGAGGGCTACCAGGTCGTCGGCCAGGCCGGCGACGGCGCCACCGCGGTCGAGCTCGCCGAGGAGCACCGGCCCGACCTGGTGATCCTGGACGTGAAGATGCCGGTGCTCGACGGCATCGCGGCCGCCGAACGGATCGCCGGCCAGCGGATCGCCCCGGTGGTCATCTTGACGGCGTTCTCCCAGCGCGACCTGGTCGAGCGGGCTCGCGACGCCGGCGCGATGGCCTACCTGGTCAAGCCGTTCTCGAAGTCGGACCTGGTGCCGGCGATCGAGATGGCGGTGAGCCGGTTCGCCGAGCTCGCGCTGCTCGAGGCCGAGGTCGCCGACCTCACCGAGCGCCTGGAGACCCGCAAGTCGGTCGACCGGGCCAAGAGCGTGCTCCAGGAGCAGCTCAGCCTCTCCGAGCCCGACGCGTTCCGGTGGATCCAGAAGACCGCGATGGACCTGCGCCTGTCGATGCGGCAGGTGTCCGACGGCGTGATCGCGCACGGTCCGGACATCGCCGGCAACTGAGCGCACCCCACCGGGACCCGACCGGGCCCCAGCCACGCCGAGGACCGCTCAGATCACGAATTGGCAACGACCGGTCACAATCAGCACTATTCCGGTTCGTGCCCGCCTGGTCGCGCTAGTTTGCCTGCATCGACAGTCGATTCTCCGTGCTCCGGCACGGGGGTAGATAGCTTCACGGAGGTCTCATGATCCGCTCCACCCGTGCCCGTCGGGCAGCCATCGTGCTCGCCGCGAGCGCGCTCGTCCTCTCCGCCTGTGGCGGGAGCGACGATGACGAGCCCAGCGCGGACTCCAGCGAGTCCGCTTCCACCACCCAGGGCGACGGTGTTCTGCGCATCGGTTCGCTGCTGCCGCAGACCGGTGACCTCGCGTTCCTCGGTCCCCCTGAGTTCGCGGGCGTCGACCTGGCGGTCGAGGACATCAACTCCGCAGGCGGCGTGCTCGGCGAGCCCATCGAGGAGTTCGACGCCGACTCGGGCGACGGCACGCCGGACATCGCCGGTGCCGAGGTCGACAAGCTCTTCAACGACAAGGTGGACGCCATCATCGGCGCCGCCGCCTCCGGTGTCTCGGTCAGCGTGATCGACAAGATCACCGGCGCCGGTGTCATCCACTTCTCGCCGGCCAACACCGCCGCGGGCTTCGACACCTACGACGACAACGGCCTGTACTTCCGGACCGCTCCGTCGGACCGCCTGCAGGGTCAGGTGCTCGGCAACCTCGCCGTCGAGGACGGCTTCTCCAACGTCGCGATCATGGCGCGTCAGGACTTCTACGGCGAAGGTCTGGCCCAGCAGGTCCAGACGACGCTGGAGGAGAAGGGCGCCACCGTCAGCGAGTTCGTGCTCTACGCCGCGGACGCGCAGAACTACACCGCCGAGGTCAACAAGATCGCGGCGTCCAAGCCGGACGCGATCGTCCTGGTCGCCTTCGAGGAGACCACGAAGATCATTCCGCAGCTGATCGCCAAGGGCGTCGGCCCGGAGGACGTGCAGCTCTACTTCGTGGACGGCAACCTCGCGGACTACTCCAAGGAGTCCTTCGACCTCACCGGCGTGAAGGGCACTGTCCCGGTCCCGGCCGAGATCGACGAGACCTTCAACGAGCGGCTGCTCGAGATCGACCCGAAGCTGAAGGACTTCAGCTACAGCGCCCAGTCCTACGACGCCGTGGTCATCATCGCCCTTGCGGCGATCGCGGCCGGTGACGACTCCGGCGAGGCCGTCGGTGCCGAGATCATCAACGTCACCCGTGAGGGCGAGGCCTGCGCCAGCTTCGAGGAGTGCGCCAAGCTGCTCGAGGACGGCGCGGACATCGACTACGAAGGTGTCAGCGGCCCGACCGACATGAACGAGACCGGTAGCCCGGCCTCGGGCACGATCGGCATCCAGGAGTACACGAAGGGCAACACGTACGAGCAGATCGACTCCGTCTCCGGTGTCGTCAACTGACCGAGCGGGTCTGACTGACCGCTTGAGCTGAACCTGCTTGATCTGCTTCACCACGAGGGCCCGGCCGTCACGGCCGGGCCCTCGTGTCGTCCCCGGGCCCGCGTGTCGTCCCCGGGGCCCGCGTGTCGTCCCCGGGGCCCTCGTGTCGTCCCCGGACCGGGTGTCGTCCCCGGACCGGGTGGGCCCCCGGGCGCACACGCAGAACGGCCGGGGCCGCCACGAGGGCGACCCCTGCCGAAAGCTGTGCGGGGGAGGAGTGCTCAGCCCTTGGCCAGGGTCCCGAGGTAGAGCTGGATGACCTTCGGGTCCTTGCCGAGGTCGGCGCCGGTCCCGGTGTAGGCGTTGCGGCCCTGGTCGAGCACGTAGCCCCGGTCGCAGATCTGCAGGCACCGGCGAGCGTTCTGCTCGACCATCACGACCGAGACCCCGGCCCGGTTGATCCGACGGGTCTGGATGAACACCTCGTCCTGGAGCACGGGGGAGAGGCCGGCCGACGGCTCGTCGAGGAGCAGCACCGACGGCTCCATCATCAGCGCGCGGCCCATGGCGACCATCTGCCGCTCGCCACCGGAGAGCGACCCCGCGCGCTGGGCTCGCCGGTCGTAGAGGGCGGGGAACAGCTCGGCGACGAACTCGAACCGCTTCTGGAACGACTTCGGTCGCTGGTAGGCGCCCATCTCCAGGTTCTCCTGGATGGTGAGCGACGGGAAGACGTTGTTGGTCTGCGGGACGAATCCGATGCCCTTGGTGACCAGCGAGTCGGCTCGCTCGTTGGTGATGTCCTGGCCCTTGAGGCGCACCGTGCCGGACGAGATCTTCACCAGGCCGAAGAGGGCCTTGAGGAGTGTGGACTTGCCGGCGCCGTTGGGGCCGATGATCCCGACCAGCTCGCCCTCGTGGCAGTAGAGGTCGGATCCGTTGAGGATATTGACGCCCGGCAGGTAGCCCGCGATCAGGTTGTCGGCACGCAGGACCGCTCCCTCGGCACGGTCGAGGTGCTCGGTGCGGTCCACCGAGCTCGCTGCCAGGTCCGCAGCAGCGGGCTCCGCGGCAGGGGCCTCCCCGGGAGTGGGCTCCTCAGAGATGGGCTCAGACATCGTCGTTCTCCTTCGTAGCCGGCCCGTCCGCGGCCTCCGTCTTGCCATCGAGCTCGGCCTGCGCGGCGGCGAGCACCCTCTCCTCCTCCTCGAAGTCCAGGACTGTGTCGTGGTGGGCGCCGAGGTAGGCATCCATGACCCGTTGGTCGGCCATCACCGAGTCGGGTGGGCCCTCCGCGATGATCTTGCCCTGGGCCATCACGATGACCCAGTCGGAGATGTCGCGGACCATGTCCATGTCGTGCTCGACGAACAGCACGGTGCGGCCCTCGTCTCGCAACGACTTCACATGGCCGAGCAGGGACTGCTTGAGGGCCGGGTTCACCCCGGCCATCGGCTCGTCGAGCATCACCAGCTCGGGGTCGGTCATCAGCGCTCGAGCCATCTCGAGCAGCTTGCGTTGGCCGCCGGAGAGCGACCCGGCGAAATCGTCCTTCTTCTTGATGAGGAGGAACCGCTCCAGCAACCCCTCTGCCTTGCGGGTGTTCGCATCCTCCTCGGCGCGCCAGAGGAAGGCGAACATGGCCTTGAAGAGGCGCTCGCCGCTCTGGCCGGTCGCGCCGGCACGCATGTTCTCCATCACCGTGAGGAGCGAGAGGACCTTGGTGAGCTGGAAGGTGCGCACCATGCCCATCCGGGCGACCTTGAAGGCTGCCACCTTCGACAGGCTGTTGCCGTTGAAGGACCAGTCACCCTCGTTGGGCCGGTCGAAGCCGGTGAGCAGGTTGAAGAAGGTGGTCTTGCCCGCACCGTTGGGACCGATCAGTGCGGTGATGGCACCGCGCTGGATCTCGACGTGGGCGACGTCGACGGCGGTGAGGCCGCCGAACTGGCGCTTGACGCCGGTGGCGACGAGGATCGGATCGGGCTTCGCAGCGCCGGGCTCGTGCTCGACTCCGGCGAACGGGTTGGCGCCGGTGGCGGTCGCCACCTGCGGCTCGGACTCAGCGGGCATCGATCGCCAGCTCCCTTCGGTCTCCGAGGATCCCTTGTGGTCGGAAGATCATCAACAGCATCAGCCCGAGGCCGAGGAAGATGAAGCGCATCAGGCTGGCCTGCTGCGAGGTCATGATCCAGGAGGGGATCAGCGGGTCCGCGCCCGCGGTCGCCTGGGCGAAGAAGATGCCAAGTGCGGAGAGCAGGAACCAGAAGATCACCGCACCGAGGACCGGGCCGAGCACCCGCGCCGCGCCACCGATCAGCAGCACGGTGTAGGCGAAGAACGTGACGTCGGTGGCGAAGAACGAAGGCCCGATCGCTGCCGAGCGCAGCGCGGTCATGAAGCCGGCGAAGGCGCCGAACATGCCGCCGATGATCAGGGACTGCATCTTGTAGGAGTAGACGTTCTTGCCGAGCGAGCGGACGGCGTCCTCGTCCTCGCGGATCGACTTGAGTACCCGGCCCCACGGGCTGCGCATCAGCGCCCAGACGACCAGGCAGCACAGGGCGACGAGCGTCCAGCCGACCGTCATCACCCAGAAGTCGTAGGCGCTCCACGTCACCACACCGGGGATGCCGATCCGGCCCGAGTAGGGGTTGAGGGCTCGGAACGGTCCGATGAAGTTGGTCAGGCCGTCCTGGCCGCCGAAGGTGTCGGAGAACTTCGCGGCGCTGATCGACTGCCGGATGATCTCCGCGGCCGCGATCGTCACGATCGCGAGATAGTCGGCGCGCAAGCGCAGGGTCGGCACACCGAGGATCAGCGCGAGCACGACGGTCAGCAGAAGTCCGACCAGCACGCCGAGCCAGAGGCTCAGGCCCCACACGGTCGCGAGCGAGACCATCGCGTAGCCGGCGACCATCATGAAGCCGGCCTGGCCGAAGTTGAGCAGTCCGGTGTAGCCGAAGTGAACGTTCAGGCCGATGGCGGCGAGGCAGTAGATGACGGCCGTGGGACCGAGCGCCGACTGCAGGGAGAGCGTCAGGATGCTTCCGAAGTCCATGGTCTTCCCCTTCTCAGCCGACTCGCTGGGACTTGCCGAGCAGGCCCTGGGGCCGGATCAGCAAGACGATGATGAGCACGAGCAGCGCGCCGACGAACTTGAACTCGGCCGGCACCAGCAGCGTCGAGAGCTCGGTGAA